>JAHFIF010000031.1 GCA_023246535.1 bacterium | reverse complement strand
GAAGCGCTTGAAGGCGCACTTTCGGAATTCGAAGGAACGGCCATTGCCGTTTCGCATGACCGATATTTTTTGGACCGCTTCCGTCCCACGCGGACGCTCCTTATGGGCGACGGCTGGCGCTTGAGCGAAATTTCCAGCTACAGCCAGACTGAATAATTAACCGGGATACGATCGCTTATTAACGGGCCAAGTTCTGGTATACTAAAGCTGTAGCTATGACCAAAAGCAAAAAATATTTTCTGTTTACGGTTGCTGGTATTGCGGCGTTGATCGTGGTTGTAATCATTGAAATTCCGCGAACCGCCTGGGAGGGCTCTCGATCGATGGTGCAATTGCTGTTTCGAAAAAATAACAATCTTTCAACGGAACCTCCGCCGCATAAGATTGATGAAGTTAGTCCTGTAGCGGCGCCTGTCCCTAACAACGTAAATGATGCCGGAACGGCAATTAATGTTGAGCCGCCAAAGAGCCATGGTGTGTTTGTCGGGCCTTCGCTTTATAAGAACAGCGAATTTGGTTTTGAATTTTCAATCCCCGAGGGTTGGCGGGCGACGGAGAATCCATTCGGGACCTCGAACAGCTATTTCAACATGGAGCTTGAGCCTTTGAACGGGAAGGCGGCTTATCCTGAGCCTGTCGTGATAAATATCGCCAAGAAAGAATTTATTGCGATTTCTTTTCACGGGATGAAGGCCGACAATAAACCAGTCACCGTCGACGGCCTGAAAGGACTGAGATATGAATATGCCTATGAGGGAGGCGATAACATCGATTATATTCTCCCTCGCCCCCAAGACGATTTTTTGATCGGCTACCGGAAGGGGAATGACAATATTTTTAAAGCAATTATTTCCAGCTTTAAGTTTACCGGTCGGTAACCGGGGCGCGATCCATTATTTATGAGTTCCAATAATAAACACTACGTCGTCATGTTGCCGACGTTAATGGATGATGACGCGGCAGTTCGACTGTTTGCTTGGTTTTGGCCGTTCTTTGGATTAACGCCGGTGGTTTTAAAGTTTGGCTGGAAGGAGATGAAAAACGAAGACGATCTTAAACGCGGTTTGGATAAGGTGATGGTTGAGGTTGATCGTCTTGCCAAGTTGGGGAAGGTGTCGTTGCTTGGGTGCAGTGCCGGCGGCAGTGTCGTGGTAAATATATTTTTACAGCGGAAGAATATTGTTCATCGCGTCGTCGATGTTTGCGGGGCGCTGCGACCGGGTGCGGTTCGCAGTAAATTCGACACGCCGGCTTATCTTAAGGCGCTGGAATATTGCGAGCGGGCGATGGCGGGGTTGGGCGCCGAGGACAAGCAGAGGGTTTTGACCGTTCGTCCGCGGTTTGGCGATGAGTTTGTTAAAGCGGATCAGGTAATTATTGATGGCGCTCGCAATATCACGGTCCCGACGGCCGAGCACATGCTCAGCATCATGCTGTCATTGACGCTTTTTTCCAAATCGATCCTTAATTTTTTGAAATCAAAATAAACTTCGCCCAATATGGATTGGACCCCGTGTCTCGGCACGGGGTGACGAAAAAAAGAAAACGGCGACCAAGGTTGAAAAAGAATATTCGGCGATTTCATCCACCTCTTCGATATGCAATACGAGCTGAAGGTGGATCACGAAAAGAGGGAAGCGGCGAAGCGCAAGCAAACGAGCTGACGCGCGGCGCCATATGACACTCGACCGTTCGGGTGTCATTTTAAATATGGAGTCAGGCTTGACATTTATCGGTTTTTCGGGTAATATTGACGGTTCCGTTTTGAGTCTGATGATCGGAAAAAACGTAGCAACCAAACGAAAGGATCATTGACATGCTGGGAAAAGTCGTGTTGAAAAGTTCATTGGAGCCGCATGGCAAGTGGGTTCCCGCTATTGATGGCGAGTCGCTATTCTTCTGCGCCGAGGTCGGCGAGCCGGTAGCGGGCAAGGGCAAGCATCAATATCGGCGGACCGCGTTTGCCTGGGGAGAAAAGGCCTACGTCATGCCAATCTGGAGCACGGTCGAAACCGGGCTCGAGAGCAAGGACGGCTATGCCTGGTTCGCGTGGCGGCCGACCATGGAAGGTTGGCAAAATTCCCTCAGCGCCGACGCGCCGACCTATATTGTCATGCTGAATCCGGACGGGACGGTCGAGGAGCGCCAAGCCAGCGAGGCCGGCATCGTCGGCGGCAAGCCGTATTTCGTCCGTCCGGCCGATTGCGGTCTTCCGCCCGGTTCTCGCCCCGATCTCGCCGATAAGGAGGTCTTGGTCTGGAACGGCGTCTCCGGTCGGCCGCTCAAGGAAATTCGCCACATCGTGGATTCGCACGGCGTTCCGGTCTGCTTGGGCCGAAGCGACGGAGAATGGTGGATGGGTTCGACCTTGGTCGTCGTCCGCCACCCCGAGCAAACGCTCTACGAAGGCCGGGACGAGGTCGTCTCCCTCTTTTCCGACACGCCGGATGCCCGGCCGACCGCCTCGACGGTTCGCGGCATGGGTCCGCGACTCATTCTCCAGGCTGACGGCTCGGTGGTTTGGGCGGCGATGAAGAAAAGCGGTTTGACCACGGTCTACCGCGACGGCAAAGCGATCTACACCGGTCGCTTCATCGCTTTCCATCGCGGAAGCCGGGGCAAGGTTCTCACCATCATCGGCCGCAACAGCCGGCGCAACGGGCGGACGATCCAAAAGATCGGCCGCTAACAGTCGTCGCGATCAACGGCGCGGAGCCTCCTCCGCGCCTTTTATTTTTCGCGAAACGGCCGATCGGGGTAGGATCGTTCGTTAATTGCGGTCGGCGCCATGCTCAAGGGTTGACAAAGACGAGGTTTTATGATAACGTCGTCGCACAAAAAACTTTGGTCATTGTTCACCGACAAAAGGAGATTTCATGTACAAAGTAACGGGCTACGATAACCGCAACGGACGCTTGGCGCCGCTCGAAGTTGAGGTCGACATATCTGCCAGCGACCCGGAACGGGTGCGTAAGCGGGCGATCGACCTGCTCATCCAGCAAATGATGCCGGGCGGCAACGTCTCGCACCTCTGCGGCATCCAATTCTGGGTCTGCGGCGGCGTCACCTGGTACAAGGAGGAGACCGAACCCGTCTTCCAGCGGCCGCTGACGCGCGACGAGATCTTCAGCCGGTAACCTTTCGCTTGCATTTTTCCACGAATATGTTTTTATATGCACGGAGGTACTGCACGAAATGAACATTCCAGAGGTTTCGGAATCGGAGCGCTCTTTGCCACGATGGAAAATCGTTTGTGAAAAATTGAATATCGAACTTCGCGGCGCCAAGCTGACTGAGTTGCGGCGACAGGCCAAAATTTTGGTCGACGAGCTCGGCGACCCGCGCAATGATTATCACTTTCAAACCTTTGACGGCGAGACGTCGTCGAGCAGTTTCGTCATCACGCCGACGAAGGGATTGCAGCGCTTCCAGCGCGGGGCCAGGCGGGCTTCCTGAAAAAGCGCCACAGGTTTTCCATCAAACTCTCGCGAAAGGGTCGGTCCGCCGGCCCTTTTTAATTTTGTTGACGCGGCGGCGGTCTTTGGTTAAGGTACGGCCGTCGGAATCCTCCGGCACCAATCGTACTTTGAAAGGAATTTGCCATGCCGCGAACCTCCAATGAATGGATCGAAATGTACCGAAATCTCGGCGCTCTCTGGATCCATGACGGCAATACGAAACGCCCGCACGCGTTGCTGACCTCGAAGATGCACTCGAACGGGTTCTTCAATAGCGAGCTGGTCATGGAGCGCCCGGGCCTGCTCAACGACGCGACCGATCAACTGGTCGAGGAGCTGCTGATGCATCCGGATTTTCATTACCAGATTGACCGCGTCGTCGGTCCGGCAATGGGAGCGATCACCCTGGCGCACGACATCGCGCGCAACGTCGAATCCCAGACCGACCGTCTCTGCCTGCGTTCATACGTGGAAAAAGACGGCGAACGGATGGTCTTCAAGCGGGGCGGCTCGCTCGCGAACGAACAGACGCTTTTGGTCGAGGACGTGATTACGACGGCGAAGAGCGTTCGCCGTTGCGCCGCGGCGGTTACCGAGCGACGGGCGGCTGTTCTGCCGTTCGTGGTGGCGCTGGTGAACCGTTCCGGGCAAACCAATGACGGTGAACGGACGATCGTTTCGCTCATCGATCATCACATGCCGACTTGGGACGTGCCGAACAACCAAGCTTGTCCGCTTTGCGCGGCCGGGTCCGAAGCCATTCGTCCGAAAGAGGACGGCAACTGGGAGCGGCTTAACGCCGCATACTGAACAACGAAAGGAAGGATAACCGAATGAACGTTCTGACACCTGCCGAGCGGCTCTATGTCGCTCTCGACTTTAAACCCGATCAAACGACCGGGCGCAACGGCACGCATGCCCGGGTCATGGAATTCGCCAAGAAGATAGCGAAGACGGGGATCGGCGTTAAACTTAATGCCGACCTCCGCGCCTGGGGCGAGGGGATGATCGACGAGATCCATTCGCTCGGCCTGCGTCTCTTCGTCGATTTTAAGATCGACGACGTGAGCGCGACCATGGAACGCGACGGGATCTACCTTTCGGCCTTCAAGCCGGACGTCCTGACGGTCATGTGTTTTGCCAGCAGCAAAGCATTGCGGTCGATCAAGGCGGTTTTGCCGAAAACCAAGGTTATCGGCGTGACGGTTTTGACCGATATTCCGGCGGTGGAGATAACTGACATGTTCCAATGTTCCGTTTCCGACCTGGCGCATCGTCTGGCTGATCATGCGAGCCGGGCCGGTTTGGACGGCTTGGTCTGCTCGCCGCACGAAGTCGCGCGCTTGCGCACGTTCTTTCCGGAGATGCTGCTCGTGACGCCGGGCGTTCGCGATCCGGCCACGCCGGTCAAGAATGACGACCAGCAACGCGTCATGACCCCGGCCGAAGCCATTGCCGCCGGCGCCGACTGTCTGGTCATTGGCCGCCCGATCGTCGAAGCGCCCGACCCGTACGCCGCGGCCATGCGCTTTCTCGAACAGATCGACAAAGCCACGGTGTAATCACAAAGCGTCTTCCAGCTCGTTTGCCAACTTCGGCCAACGAGCTTTTTTCATATTTTAAAATTCTCTTCTCTTGTTGTCATTCCCGCGAAGGCGGGAATCCAATCATCGCTTGGTCGGACGGACGCCCAATATGGATTGGATCCCCGACGTCGCTCGGGGATGACAAAGAACAACGAACCGAAACAACAAGGTTATATAGGTACACTTATGCTCGGCCGAGCATAAGTGTACCAAGGGTTAATCTAATTTTTTAAAAAATGATATATACCAAAACATCTCACCTTGCGGTGAGATGTTGTTAGTTCCTTTAGGGAAATCGCTGCTTAAAAGCGGCGAGGACCGTGCGCCTGCTTGAACTTGCGCATGCAGTCGCGGCACTTCAAAGTCGAGGTGCGGGATGGGTCAGGGTTGAAGGGGAGCTCCGTGATCGGGGCGCCGCACTCCGAACACTTGATGTTCATCGCGGTAACGTCGACGATTTGGCGAGGGGCCTGTGAAAAGCCGCCGCCCATGTCGTTGTAAGTCATAGACATAATCTATTGTTTGAATTATACGACCTTTAACTGGTCTATGATCTACGAACGATTTAGAAGCGTTTTTTGATCTTTTGACCTTGGCTACACTATAGCACAATAACTGTAGTTTGTCAATCCTCCCGGGTGACTTTTGGCCTAAAAACGGCCTTTATGACGGGGAAAAGACCTCTTGATCAAGGTTGATGATGCCACGCTCTACGGAAAAATAAAAGCTCCCGGCCGAAGCGGGGAGCTGGAGTTGAAGCGGGTTCAGGCGTCGCTTTTGGCGCGACGCAAGGTGAAGAGGCAGACGGTCAGGTGCGTGATGACAAAACCGACGGGGTAAACCAAGTCGTACCATTGGTTTTGCCAGCGCAGCAGGACGACCGCGACCACGACCAGGTAGACGATCGTCCACATGAACCATGGTTTGGTCGGTTCGTTTTTCGGGTGGCGCCACAAGCCTTTGAGCATCGAGAAATAGGGAACCAGGCTCCCGGTTTGCAGGATGAGATTGGCGTAAGTCGCTTTCCGAAAGACGATCCACGACAGTCCGGCGGTGAGGCCGATGGCGATCGAAAAGATCTCCATCCGTTTGAGCGGTTTGTTCGTCCCGCGTTTCATGACGAAATAAAACGTGAGCGCGCACATGGCCGCGTTTTCGAAAGCGACGATCGTTTTAACGACGTCGCCGCTCGCGAACAGGTAGGAAGCCGCGTTAAGGGAAGAGAGAAAGGTCCAAACTCCCCAAGCGGCGCGGGGCGGCCTGGTCTTGCCTTGCCAGAACTCCCGGTTGTACAGGAGATAGGCGCAGCAATCCAAGACCGCTCCGGCGATGATGAGCCAGACGACGGGTGCCATTATTCCTCCTGGCAACGCCTTCAGCCGCTGTAGCCGTAGCCGGCGTCGAGCACGAGCTTGGTGGGCATGACCGGCTGTTCCGACCAGAAGCGCACCGTATCGGCGACGAGCTGGGGCGGAACGAACTGCGATACCTTGCTGCGGTATTCAGCCACCACCTCGGCGCTCAAGCCGTCCCATTCGCGGGTTTCCACCGGGCCGAGCAACAGGTCGAGGACCGACACCTTGCGCTGTTTTCCTTCGCGCGCGTTGAGACTGTGTCCCAAGTTGTGCAGAAAGGCGAACGCGCCCGAGTAGAATGGTCCGCTGGGGAGGCCGCGGTCAACGCACTGGCCGAGCATGTTGAAGATCTTTCCGTTCCGCATTCGTTTCGCCGCCTCGATCATGATGTAGACGTGGGCGTCGAGGAAGGGCCGGATCGCCATATAGCCTTCGAAGTCCAGCGCGCTGGCTTCGAGATAGGGAATGGCGGCCGTGACGAGGATGTCGATCTGCTTCGGTAGAACGTCGAAGAGGACTTTGACTTGTTCGAAATCGCGCAGGTCGCAGCGAATTGCGCCGCCCTGCTTGATCTCAGTGTGGAAGTGGGTGCAAATGACGTTGTGCCCGGCTTCGGTCATCGTCTGAGCGACGGCTTGTCCAATTGTGCTACCGGCGCCGATGATCAAGACGGTCTTCTTTGTTGGCATGGGATCTCCTTAACGGTTGTTTTCAGGTTTTCAATCTGCGAAAAATTACAGCCAAGACTGCATAATTTAGCAAAAAACCGCCATTTTGTCAAGTCTGGCGGTATGAGACTTGACGAATAGCCGTGAAATAAGCTATTATCCTTTCATAAACTAAACATTGATCGAATATGGCTCATAAAAAAGCAGGCGGTTCAACAGCCCTCGGCCGAGATTCACAGCCAAAGTACTTGGGCGTTAAACGCTCTGATGGCATGACCGTTAAATGCGGCGAAGTTTTGATTCGCCAGCGCGGGACCCAGTGGCACCCGGGCAAGAACGTCGGCACCGGCGTCGACTACACCCTCTTCGCCATGGCGGATGGCAAGGTCAAATTCTCGACCCGCAAGATGCCGAACTACGCCGGCAAGCTCAAGCTGCGCACCTTTGTCTCGGTCGTGACGAAATAAGGATTGAATTGAATATCAAAGAAGCTCCTTGCGGAGCTTCTTTTGTTTTTAGTGGATCGAGTGCGGGGAGAAATATTGTTCCAAGAGAAAAGCGCGCGCCCGGCGGAACGGTTTGCGTTCGGCTTCCATTTCTTTTATTTCGGCGCGGCGTTTTCTTTCATCGGCCGAATTTTTATTCGGCCGGCGGCTTTCGCGTTCAATGGCGTAGTTTATTTCGGCGATGTTGCTTTCAACCAGACTTAAGATGGGTTCGATCCCGAGTCCGGTGGCGTAGGCGTTGATCGCGTCAAAATATTGTTTGTATTCAGCCTCCGCTTCGGCGCTCTCGATGGAATCGCTTTTGGGCGCCTGGCGAAAACGTTCGCCGGCTTCGTGGGCGATCAGTTTTGTAACTTCAAGTTCGTCCATCCGTCCGCCGCCGGCGGTACGCGTTTGTTGATCGAGAAAGTACGTCAGTTCGCGGACGCGGCGCAGCTCGGGCGAACCTTGGCGGTTTAAAATGTCGCATTGGGTCTCGAAAGAAGGCAGGATGTTGGCCAGCTCCCAAATGCCGGCGGCCATTTCCGCTTTGAACGCCAAGTCTTGGCTGTGTTCAACGGCATAGCGGCGCACGTCGGCAACGGTGACGGGCGCGGTGGTCCGCGTTTCGGAATAGGCGGATTCCGGGATATGCTGCATGGTTTCAGACATGGCAATTTTGGAAATTGGTTCTTGTCAGCCCGAGGCTGATCCGCCTTGGGCGGAGTTCTTGGTTTTTACCCGCCGGTTAGCGGTGCGTTTCCCGTCCAACCCAGTTGGCGTCAACTTCGACCTCAAGGTCGAGGAAAACTTTGGCCTGGAGCACGGTCTCAAGTTCTTTGCGGGCCGTATAGCCCATTTCTTTTATTTTGGAAGCGCCGGTGCCGATGAGCATTTTCTTATAGCGCTTTTCGGTCGTTAAAATGCGCGCCTTAATGTAAATGGTGCCGTCGGGGCGCTTGTCCATTTCATCGAGCGTCACGGTAATGGTGTACGGAACTTCCTGTTGCATTTGGATGAAAACCTTTTCGCGGATCAGTTCCTCGACCCACTTTTTGTTTTCCATGTCGGTCAGCTGGAATTCCGGGTAGAACGGTTCGCCCTCGGGCAACACCTCGAAGAGCTTGTCCAGGAGTGGTGAGAGATTCGAACCACGCAGGGCGGAAATGTTGATGACGGCGTCCATCTTTTCGCCCATCCGTTCAAATTCAAATTGGAACGGCTTTTTGCGGTCGGAAAGGTCGGACTTGTTGATGGCCATGATTTTCGGGGTGGGGGAGGCTTGGACCATGGCGTAGGTGTGGTGCTCCTCCGGGCCGACGGCGCGGGTCGGGTCGACGACGTAGACGATGGCATCAATCCCGTCCATGGCGTTCTTAACTTCGCGGTTGAGCGATTCGGTCAGCGCATCGCGCGATTTTTCAAAGACACCCGGGGTGTCGACAAACACAATTTGCCCGCGGGGGTCATGGACGATCCCGCGGATGGCTTGGCGCGTGGTTTGTGGCTTAGGCGTGATAATTGCCACCTTGGAGCCGACAAGCGCGTTCAAGAGAGTGGATTTTCCAACGTTGGAGCGCCCGATAAGGGCGACGAAGCCTGATTTCATAGGTCGATGCAGTATGCCCTAGAATTTGAGAAAAGTCAATTATTGCGGGAAAGACATGGCGCACCAGTATTTGCTGTCCTTATAGTTGCCGGCGGTCCAGGTGCCGAAAGCGCCGCCCAGACAGGTATTGGCGGTGGTTGGCCCGTTTTCCATTCCCCAATGGATAAGCGGGGCAGTTGCGGTTCCTAAATTCGTGCCAAAGTTATATAAATACGTATCGCCGCTAAAACCAACGTTTCCCTGGTCGGGGTCGTCGGGAATATTCGCCATATACGGTTTTAGGGTATTGTTGAGGTTGGTGCAGCCGTGGTAGGCGCCACCCGGCCAGCAGGTTCCGGCATCAGGATACCCGAGACAAAACCACTGGGTCGACCCGCCGGTACAAAGCAAGGCTCCAGGGTCGGGGTAATTGCCGTTGTCCTGGCGATACATTTGCATGGCTAATGATATTTGACGAATATCGGCAATGCGCTTGGTGTCTCGCGCCTTCATGCGCGCGGAGGTCAATGATACGATCGCGATCGTCGACAGCAGGCCGATGATGGAGATCACGACCAAGAGTTCGACGAGGGTGAAGGCGTTGCGTTGGCGTTGCGTGTTTTCCATCACTTATGGTTTTAAGGTTAGGGCGCACCAATAACGGTTGCGACCGGCGCTGCCGCCGCCCCATCCGCCAAAAGTCCCTCCATAGCAGTTGGTGGAGTTGCTTACTTGGTCATAGCCCCAATGCAGCGCCGGGGCTGCCGACCCGCCGACCGAATCTTGGTTGAGATACAGATAGGCACTGCCGTAGGTGTTTGGGGCATGTTCCGGATCGTCGGGGATATTGGCCATGTAAGACGAGAGTGCGCTATTTAAGGCGGCGCAGCCATGGCCGGTACCGACATGGCAGCTGACGCCTTCGGCATAACCAAGGCAGCAGTATCCTAAGGCTGAGGAGCCGCAACTGCAGCCGAGCGCGCCGCTGGCATCGGGGTATTTGCCGTTGTCTTGGTAATACAACTGCATCGCCGTGATGATTTGGCGAATATCGGCAATGCGCTTGGTGTCGCGCGATTTGCTGCGCGCCGAATTCATCGAGACGATCGCGATCGTCGAAAGCAGGCCGATGATGGAGATCACGACCAAGAGTTCGACGAGGGTGAAGGCGCCGCGTTTCATGCGGCCATTATATCACAAAACCGCGCTTGTTATTTTTGGAATTTATCAGCCCGGGGCTGATCCGCCTTGGGCGGAGTTCTTAGCTGTTGGTTTTTAAACGATCATTTTCGCAACAGCGAAACGATCGTTTCAATGTGCGGCGTGTGCGGGAAGAGGTCGAGGCAGCGGGATTTTTCGATTGAATATTTTTCCAGCAAGGTCTTGAGGTCGCGGGCCAGGGCGCGGGGGTTGCAGGAGACGTAGACCAGGCGCTTGGCGCCGGAGCCCATGAGCGCTTCAAGCGCCGCGGGGTGCAAGCCGGCGCGCGGCGGGTCCAAGACGATCGTGTCCGGCGCCATGTCGGCGAGCGCGGCGCTCAAAAGTTTTTCCGTCGCGCCGGAGCGGAAATCGATGTTGGCGATATTGTTAAGCTGGGCGTTGCCGCGGGCAATTTCCACGGCGGCGTCGTCGAGCTCGACGCCGATGACTTTTTCCGCCGCCTTGGCCAGCGCCAGCGTCAAAAATCCGGAGCCGCAATAAAGATCCATGATTTTTTCACCGGGCCGGGGCGCGGCAAATTCAACGACGGCGCTCTGCAGCTGCGCCGACATTTCCGAATTGGTTTGGAAGAACGAGGCGCAGGGGATGCGGTAAGTGAAACCGTTGATCTTTTCGGTCAAATGCGTTTCGCCGAAGACGGACACGATCGTTTTGGGGATCGAGAGGTCGGTAA
>JAHFIF010000030.1:4520-11065 GCA_023246535.1 bacterium | reverse complement strand
GACATTGGCAACGCGCGTCACTTCCGTCGGCATGAGATAGATCGGGCAGCTCAGTCCGTTCAGGACATAGTTGGCCGCGACCGGATCGCAAGCGACGTTGAATTGCAGCGCGCCGCGCGGCTGGTCGCCGAACTGCATGAGCTGCACCGTGCCCCAAGTTGCGAACATGGCATGGATCTCTTTGATCTTGCCGGCGACTTCGGGGTTCCTGACCAGAATTTGATAGAGCCCGGTCATCGGACCGCCGACGGCAACGACACATTCGTCCATCGCGAGCATCGCCTTGATCAAGTCTTCCTGCGGATCGAGTTCGCTATGCCGGATGGCGGCCAACGGATCGACGTCGAGGAACTTGTAGTAGTCGGCGAAGTGCAGCCAGTGCGGCACGAGCGTGCGCGGCGCAATGCCGCCGTCGTAGACGCGAGCGATGCGCAGGTCGAAATGGCGCAAGAAATTCTTGACCCGCAAGGCCGAGGCTTCCTGGGCCATGATCGACGACTGCCGATCGTAGTCCCAGTTGGGCGCGTCGCGCCGCGCATTGAAACGCAGCGGCCGGCCGGTCAGCACCACGTGCAGCTCGGCGTCGGGATTCAACTTGGCGAGCGCCACGAGCAGGACAAAATTGTCCGGGTCGGGCGCATCAATGAAAGCAACGATGTTCTTCTTCACGAGAACCTCCTTAAACGTCCAAATATCGGCCTAACGGCCGGATAGCTCCCCCTTATAGAGAACGCGTCTTTTTATCATATTTTGGCTTTTTTGTCAAGATTTAGCCCAAACGGGCCAAAAACTAAAAAATCCGCATGCCTTGGGCGCGAACGCCTTAGGGCATGCGGATGGGAAAAACTAAACGGGGCGTGCGGCAAAGATCGTGCACGGCGAATGCCGCGTTTCGTCGAGCCATCCCGCCCCGGCGGCCAGCGGCTCGACGATCTCTTCAAGAACAAACCCCGACCGTCTGAGCATTTCTTCGTAGTCGACCAAGGTCCAATAATAATCGACCACTTCCAAACGCCGATCGCGGCCGAGCCAAACCCGGATCGGGTCGCCCGATTTCGGGTTCGCAATGGCCTGGATCCGGTATGAGACAAACTCCCTGGCCTCGCCCGGTTCGAATTTTGAATTAAGAATGACGAGCCGCCCGTCCGGTTTGATCCGACTACGGCAGGCCGTCAGCGTTTTTACGGTTTCCGCGAAGGTCGGAATGGTGAAGAGCGAAAAGCTGAAAGTAACGGCGTCAAAATTTGACGGCAAGCCCGCGAATTCACCGCTTTTGATGACATGATATTCGACGCCGTCGCCATGGGCGCGGGCGAGCGCAATCTCCTTTTCCGAAACATCGACACCAACGACTTGGGCGCCGTGCGCGCGCAGGAATCGACTGAAGTTTCCCGGACCGCAGCCGACGTCGAGGATCTTCCCCTGCAGACGCGCCCCCAGCAAGCGCGCCGCCGGTTTGTGTCCAAGCTCAATCTCGGTCCGTCCGTCGGTCAGATCGCGGGCGTAAGCGGCGTACTCATTGGCAAACAGATCATAATTGTCCATCGGTTCTCCTTCCGCAGAGGTTGTATCTGATACCAGTATAGGTTAAAATAGAAAAGCGACATGAAAATTAGATTTTTATCATTTACAAATAGCAAATATATAACATTTAGCCTTATTTTATTGAGTTATATTTAACTTATATTTGTTGACATAATTGTCGTCACTTATGCAATTATCCAAAGAACTCCAACGCATCGGCTTGAACGCCAACGAAGCCAAATTGTATTTGGCGGCGTTGGAACTCGGACAAACGGACATCTCGCGGCTGGCGAAAAAGGCCGGCGTCAAAAGAACAACGGCTTACCTGATTGCGGCGGCGCTCAAGGACCGCGGTTTGCTCAGCTCGTTTAAAAAAGGCAAGCGCCCCGTCTTCTACGCCGAGGATCCGCGCATTCTGCTTGATCAAATCGACGAGCGCAAATCGATCATCGCCAGCTTTCTCCCCCAACTGCTTTCGCAGGCCAATTTGATCGACAAAAAACCGGTCATTCGTTTTTACGAAGGCGAGGACGGGATCCGCGAAATATACAAGGACACGCTGCGTTTCCCCGGAAAGGAAATTCTCGCCGCCTACACCGAAGATTCGATCCATTATTCCGGCGAGGATTATTGGGACAACGTTTACACGCCCAAGCGCCTGAAGCTGCGCATTCCGATCAGGAACCTGTACCCGAACACCGCGTCCATGAAGAAATACGCCGAAGCGGTCCGCAATCAAGCGCAAACGACGAAATTCATTGAGTCTAAAATATTCAATTCCGAAATCGAAATCCTCATCTACGGCGACCGGCAAATCGCCATTCTTTCTTTTGAAGAAGAGGTCGGATTGATCGTCGAAAGCCCCAAGATTCAGCAGGGACTGCGCGCGTTATTCGAAACCATCTGGGCCTTGGCCCCCGGACCGGCCGTCCGATAAAAAATCCCTCCGCCTAAGGCGGAGGGATTTTATTTACATTTTTGACATCGCGACCACGAACTCGTCGTCCGTGGCCAGCGGACCTTCCAGCTCGGCAAAGGGATGTTTTTGCCAATAGGCAAGGGACTTCATGTTCTTTCTGGTCAGGCGTTCAGCCAGCGCGCGCTCGCCGCCCAAACCGAGAAAGAATTGAACGCCGCCTTCAAAAATTTCGCGTCCGCTTTTGATCTTTCCCTCATCCAGGTCGTGGACGCAAACCGGCCCGTCCGCCGTCTCCCCGCCATAGTCTTTTTCATGCTCGCCCTCAAGCGGCATACCGCAGGTGATGCAATTTATCATATAAAAAATATGATTAATTATTTCCTAATAACTCAGCATATACCAAAAGACGACATTTTCCAATCCTGTCCGCAGCCGGACCGGGTTGACTAAAAAGCGTTTTTGCGGTAGCGTGGCCGGTCATTGCCAAGGGGCGGTGGCACAACAACCAACAGCCTTTCCCGCGGAGAGGCAAAAGGAACGTCATGCCAGGACAACTGCAATACGAGAGCGGCCTGCCAAAGCCAAAGGCCGGCGACAAGATCTACATCGTCGTCGATCGCGTCAATTCGCCGACCGGTTTGTGGGAGGGTGTGCTGACCGAGGTCGGCGAAGATTACGCCGCGACGCGCCAAAACCGGATCGTTACCTGCCGCTGCAACGCCCAGATCGCCAAAAAGCTGGAATCGGACAGCCATGACGCCGACAGTCCGGACCACCTGGGCCGCGAGCCGCACGTCAACTATACGTGCCTGACCGCCGAGCTCATGGTCGAGGAAGTAATGCGACGCCGTCGCGCCGACCGCCAGGAGATCATCGGATTGCAACGGCGGCTCGATATCGTCCAAACGACCTACAACAGCGCGCTGCGCGCGATCGTTTCGCCGGACGGTTTGAGTCGGCTCGAAGAACTGCTCGCCGGCTTCCTCGCCAAAATCACCGGACGCTGATCAGCGCCGCGCCAAGATCGAGCGTGCCTTTGCCGGCACGCTTTTTTAATTTCACCTTCGCGCCCAACCGAAGACACAAATGCGGACCGCGCCTTGACCTTTTACCCGTGGCTGCTATGATCAACGGCATGCTACTCAATAAACAAACATTGACCTGGTCGAGTTTTGCCAACGCCGCGCGCCGGTAGCGGGGCCCATCTTTTGACGCAATTTTTTGCGCCGTTGGCCCCCGCCGGGGGCTTTTTGTTTTGTCCGAACGACCAAAGGAGAAAAAATGACCACGCTTCCCTGCCAAATCATCCATCGCAATTTTGGATTGGTCTTTACCCCTTCGCCCGACCGGGCGCCACATGTCATTGTCACCGTTCAACACTGCGGTTTGGGCCATGACATTTTCGACGGAATCTTCGAGCCAAGTGACTCGCCAAGCGTCACCGATCTAAAAACTTTTCCGCTGGCCATGGATCTGTTTCGCGCGGCCGCGCCGCACGTCGGGATCATCTATAACCAATTCAATCGGCGCTACGTGGAAACCAACGTTCAACCGACCGACGCTTACCGCGATGAACGGTTGGCTGGATACTACGACGCATTTCATCAAGAAATTGAGGCGCGGATCGCGCAATCATTCGCCGTTAACGGACCATGCACGATCATTGACCTGCACGGATTCGGCGAGCAGCCGGCGCACGTCCCGCCCGGCGGTTACGACGCGATCTTGGGAACCGGGAACCGCCACACCGTCCGCACCGCCGAACCAAACTGCCGCGCAGGATTGAACAATCTCGATTTCCAGCTGCGCGACGAACTGGAAAAAAGCGGCTTATCCGTTTTTTGTCCCGCGTCCGATCCGGCGCGCCAAACACCCGATCCGTTCAACGGCGGATATCTGATCAGAAAACATTCCGTAAACGCCGGACAGGTCGCCGCCGCCATCCAAATCGAGCTCGCTTACCGCGTCCGCGACCGCGCCGACGGAACCAATGAAAAACGAGCCGCCTTCATCGAGGCTATGACCGCCTTCATCAAAAGAATAAGCGGCTCGCATGCGGCCAAATAGCCCGTGCCGATCGTTTCCGGTAGCGTGCCGCCATTGACCAAAAGCCCCGATCGCGCTAACGTCAGAACAGCAATTTTTAAAAATCCAAAACGCATCGCCAGGAGACAAACATGCGATCATTCATAACGTCATTGGCGCTTGGCTTGTTGCTCATCGGAACCGGCACGGCGCAGACGGCACCGGTCCATATTAGCCGCGAAACAAAATGGAAAGCGGTCTCCGACCTTTCAGCAACGACATCAATGCGCGTCAAAGAAGTGAAGGAGGACGGAAAAGATCCGCGGCGCTTCACGCAAGTGATCACGACCTTTCTTTCCTATGCCGACATCGCCGTCGCCGTATATTACCGGCCGAAGTCGCTGCGCGAGGCCGAGAAGCTCAAAACCGCCGTGGAGGTCGGCGTGCTGGCAAAGGCGCTGTTCGAGTACAACGTGCGTCGCGATCCGAAGCTCTCGGACCAGGTATGTCTTTACGAGACATGCAACGATCGCACCCTCGTTTATCCGTTAAGCTACGAAACCCTGGGGATCAAGTATTCGCCGATCAATGTCGAGCTGCGCTACTCGACGCGTTTAATAACTGGCGACCATTGACAATCAGGATTCAGTCTGATACGGTTTCGCCGGCATCATAAACCCTGACGGAAAGGAATAGCGAAATGCTCGACGAGATCAAAGACCTGATGAAGGCGGTGCTGGAAGATGACGAGCTGTTCACGCTCTCGGCAAAAGCCATGAAGAAAGCATACGACGCTCTCATGGCGGCCGGGTTCACGGCAGAGCAGGCAACCGTCATCATCGCCAATCAAGGATTCGGGCTCAAGCAAGGCTAAGGCATCTCTTAGGCTTTTCAACCCGTTCGACGATCGCCGTCATTTTATGACGGCGATTTTTAATTTTTTTAAAACTATTTCGCCAGATTTTCCGTGACGTATGAATACTCCTTTCCGATGCCGGCGGCGCCGTCGCTTGGTTCAAAAACGCTTTCGATGATGATGGGCGCGCCCAGCTGTTTGCAGCGCTCGATTATTTCGACCTGTCGCGTGCGGTGCAACGGATCGTGAAAAACTTCGTAGCCGCTAAGGTGAATTTCTTTGATGCGCGGAGCTAGCGCGGCGATGAAATCGTCAGCCAATTTCATGGTCTTGTCATTGGCGTTGCAATGACCGACATCGAGCACCAAACCCCAATTAAGATGCTTATTCAAAAAATCTTTGGCCTCGGCGACGGTTCGGTAGCTGGCCTTTCGGTCGTCCATGTTCTCGACCGCCCAGCTGACCGAAGGATATTTTTCGAAGACGGAAAAATCATCAACCAGGTCCGGATGGACGACCGCCAGCTGCGCGCCGGTCGCTTGGTATAATTTGGCGATCCGGGACAAAACCGCGTTCGTTGTTTCGTCATCTTTATACCGCACGTCGCACGGCAAATGAATCGACCGGTAAGCAAAGCCGGCGACGAGCGGCGCCAGATCGTTCGTGCCGTCGACCTCTTTGGCAAAATGGCAATTGATCTCAATGGCGGTGCTGCCACAATTTTTAAACAAATCAATGTTCTCGGAAGAATTCTTATCCAAGAACTTATAGGTCACGCCGTGGCAAAAACCGATCGGCCGCGCTTGGTTGGTCATATGGGTGAAACCAGCTTATACCAAATCAACTTCCCAGCCAACCGTGCGACCATGATTTTAAAATTATTGTTTTTTCGCGTTGACCTTGAGCCACGCCAAAATAATGACCGTGGCCGAAAGCAAAAACGGAAAAGCGTAAGTGCGGCCTTTGAGCCACCAAGCGCTGTTGGCTTGAAAGACGTAAAGATACGCAAAAGCAACGATTGCCGCCCAGCCTGCCAATTCGCGCCATTTTTTGGCGACCGCTTTTAAAAACCTTTTAATCGTGCCGCCGATCCTATTTAAAATGGACATAGCATTGGTGACCACGACTGGTTAGCCCAGCCGTATTTATGCATGTATTAAAGCATTTTTTCACAAAAAAAATAAGGGGGCGGGGGTTGCCGCACGCGGTGCCCGCCTTGAC
>JAHFIF010000030.1:0-4510 GCA_023246535.1 bacterium | reverse complement strand
AAACCGTATTTTTTTGGTTAAATATGCCGTTCCCGCCATAGGCGGAACAAGTTCAATGAAAACTGAAAACCAACCGAAAGGAAGGCAAATGCCGTCAAAAAACAAGATCGTGGCTGTGACCTATTGCGACGACCGAGCCGGACGAACGCGACTCGCCTATGCCGCCGACCTGGCCAAACTGACCAACGCGCAACTGCTCGTGCTGTTGCCTTTTTTGGGCGACGCCGATTCGATCAGCGAAGACATCCTCCGCTTGGACGCCGCGCTGGTTCCGAACGGATCCTGTTATTATTCCATGACCGGCGACGTGGAAAGCAAATTCCGCACCACGGCAGCCGATCCGAATAACAGCATCATTGCCGTCGTCACGAATGATGAACCGCTCTACAACAAGCACGTCCGCCTCATGAACAAGGACGAGAGCCGCGTCTTCCGGAACAACGAAAAGAAGGAGATCCTTCTGCCGTTCGGCCCGGGCGACGCCAGCCTGCGCGTGCTTGAAGCCGTTCAGCCGTTCGCTGCGGCGCTTGGCGCCTCGATCCGGCTCTACCACACGACCTGGCGCAACCGCGGCGTGGCCAGCGACAACGTGCGCGACCACATGCGACCCGACGTCTTGCAGGTGTTCGATCAGCTGCAGGCGCGAGGTCCGTTTTCCGCCACGCTCGAAACCGCGTCCGAAGTGGACGCTGGCATCAACGTCTCCGCCCTCGCCCACGGCTCGAGCTTTATTGCCATGACGCGCGGCCGCGACGTCGTGAAGGGCGGCTACATGCACTGGGTCAACGTCCGTTCATCCGTGCCCACGATCATCATCCCGTAAAGGAGACACTGAAATGAAGAAACGCATTTTTTCTCCCAACGCGGTAATGCTCATCGTTATCGCGATCTACATGGTGAAAGTGTTGGCCAAATCCACGGTCGGCGCTTATGCCAACCAGTCGGCCTTGATCGCCGACGCCTGGCATAACACCACCGACATTGTCGCGGCAGCCTTCGTCCTCGTCGCCGTGCTCATCTCCAACCTCAAACGGCCGGAGTATCCGTACGGTCTGCACCGGGTCGAATCGTTCTTCAGCGTGGTGACCGGTCTGTTGCTCGCCTATGTCGCCATTGATACGGCGCGGCACGGACTTTCGGCCCTCCTGTCCGTCAGTCCGGCGGCAACCGCTTGGGGGCAAAGCCATTTGCACCTCCCGGGTTTTACGCCGGTCAAACTGGGCATGCGCTATTTGCCCTGGGTGCTGCTGGTTTCGCTATGCGGCGCCGCTTGCTCCTGGTATGTCGGCAACTGGCAGATGTTTCAGGGCAAAGCGTCGGGGCACGAGTCGGTTGTCTCCGACGGCCGGGAAACGCGCTGCGACGGCATTGTCGAATTGGGCACGGCCGCCGGCGCAATCATCGAGAACCTGCTCCGCCTGACCTGGATCGAGGGCATTGTCACGCTGGCGGTCGCCTTCTTCATCGGCGAAGCCGCTTACGCGATTATCCGCCAGGGCCTGCGCTCGCTCGCCCTCAAATCGATCGGCGGCAAAATTGAAGCCGACCTCAAACGCGCGGCCGAACTCGTGCCGGGCGTGATCGAGGCGACAAAATTGCGCACCTTCTTCGCCGGCCCGATCGCGATCATCAACGTGAAGATCGTCTCGCGCAGCCAACTGCTCGCCCAGCGCGACCTGAAGCAGGCGCTCGAACGGATCGGCGCCGTAGTTCTGGCGCGGCATGACGTGACCGATTCAAAATTCTACATCCGTTTTGCCATGCCGGAAGAAGATCCGCACCGCATCGCGATCGGCGCCATGCGCCACGGCGACGGCGCCACCAGCATTGCGCCGCGGCCGGAGCTGATCAATGTCGTCTTTGTTTGCGACGTCACCGACGGCGAATTCAGGAACGTCGTGGCGGAAAACAAGATTCCGCCCGACCTCGGTTCGTTCCTCAAAGCAAAAAACATCCGGACGCTATACTGCTCCGGACCGATCGATCCGACCTGGACCGACAAGCTTGGTCTCCCGGTCGAACGTGCACCGCACTGGTCATTGAACGCTTACGGCTTCTAGACCAAAAAGTCTTTCTCTCCGACCCGCTGCTTCGCGCCGCGGGTCGTTTTTTTATAAAAAGCGCCCGCCCCGACATGCATCGGGACGGGCTGATTGCGAGCGCGGGCGGCTATGCCGCCTTGGCGCCGGCAACGATGTTGGGATCGTAGAGCAGGTTGTGCTCGCGGACGATGAGCTCGACCGTTTCCGTGCTGCCGGCGGCCAAACCAAGGCCCCCTTCGGTATAGACCCTGGTCGCGCCATTTAGCGACGCGCCGAGGGCGACATCGATATCATCCATGGGACGGAACAAGTGCGGGGCGAAACGCAGCGTGCCGCAAGTTCCCAACTCATTGGGATCCGACGAACATCCGCAAATGCCGCCGGCGCGGGGAACAAACTCGCCGCCCCAGGCTGCCACCGCCTCTTCGAGGCTGAAAGCGGCGCGGTGCGATTTGAACCAGGTCGCCCCGGGATAGTGCAGGGTGTAGAGCTTCAGAACAGGCGGAACATCTTTCCTTGTATCCATGGTTGCCCCCTTCTACCACGACAGGCAAATGCCGATGGTATATTTGTCGTTGAACGTCCGAACCTCGGTCTTGTAGGTTGCCGGAATGATCTTGGCCGCAACCTCGCGCACCGCCAAGAGAAAAGCTCCCTCGTTCACGTGATCGAGATCGATATCGAGCGCGTCGGCCTTTTGGCGCAAACCGGCGACGCCGCCCCAGCAGAGTTCGGCGATGGTCGTGAACTGGCAGTGCTTTTTTGACGAGGCGATGGCCCCGATGATCATGCTCTCGAGCCGAAGCTCGAGTTGGCGCCGTTTCCGGTTCGCCCGCATCTTGAGCCATTTCACGAATTCGCCGTAGCGCGAAGATCCCGGCACCTCATATTCGTTCCAATTTTTAAGCATCGATCGTCCTCCGACAATTTGTTGGCTTTTTTCGAAAGTACGCGCGAATTTTCAGTCCAAACCAAAAACCCCCGCCCGCTTTCGAAAAAATTTCAACCTGACAATTTAGCAAAAAAATGCGATTTTGTCAAGATTGTGGGGATAATTGGCGTTCCCCGCCTCGCCAATCGCGTCTTTCCATGGTTTAATATGATGATTGTTTTTTATCCTAACCTATAAACTTATGGAAAAAGAAATTACGATCGAACGGACCTTTAATGCGCCGATCCACCGCGTTTGGAACGCCTGGCTCGACTGCAACCAGCTTAAAGAATGGTGGGGACCGAACGGGGTGACCAACCCCATCTGCGAGGTTGATCCGCAGGTCGGGGGCGCTTTATACATCGTCATGCTGGCCGGGCCGGAGCTCGGGCCGCTCGCCGGCGAGCGCTGGCCGATGATGGGAATTTTCAGCGAGCTCAAGGAGCCGACGACGATCGCCTTCTCGAATAACGCGATTGCCGAGGACAGCACGCTGCTCTTGGAAGGCGAAACAAAAGTCAGCCTGACGGCCGTCGGCGACAAAACCAAAATGACGCTGGTAACGCGCGCCGTCGGCTTGGTGCCGCAAGCCGCGCAAATGCTCGCCGGGATGGAAGCCGGCTGGACGCAGAGCATTGGCAAATTGGAAAAGTATTTATCGCGACAATGAAACGCGTATGAAAACAAAAAACCCTGCGGAACTTATCGACGCGAGGATCAAAGAATTGAACGACTGGCGCGGCCAAACGCTGGCGCACGTTCGCGCGCTCATCAAAAATGCCGACCCGGAAGCGATCGAGGAATGGAAGTGGGAGGTGCCGGTTTGGTCGGATCAAGGCATAATTTGCACCGGCGAAGTCTACAAAAGCGCCGTCAAACTGACCTTTGCCAAAGGCGCCTCGCTCCCCGACCCCGGCAAACTTTTCAACTCCAGCCTCGAAGGCAAAACCCGCCGCGCCATCGATTTGCACGAAGGCGACAAACTCGATGAAGCCGCTTTCCAATCCCTCATCCGCGCCGCCGCGGCCCTAAACCGCTCTACACGGCGTTGATAACCGGGACCGGACCGCTTATCGATCAGTCACGTAAATTGAAAAACCCTTCGCCGAACGGCGAAGGGTTTTTCATCGGTTCGAATAAGCGGTCCTGTCCCGGTTATTTTTCTGCCAGAAGCACATAACCAAAAACACTCCTCGCATTTGTGAGGAGTGTTTTTGGTTGAACCATAGACGGCAGCTTGGCCTACTTATTCGTCGACGCAGGCGCCGGCAAATTCCCCGCGCCCAAAGGGTTGAACCCCGCCTTAACTTCTTCGCCGTCTTTGTAGCCGTCGCCGTCCGTATCCGGATTATGCGGATCCGTTCCATATTTAGCCTCGTTGCTATCGCTGAGCCCATCGTTGTCCGAATCGATCAATGACAGGTCCGGGGCGCTCGTTGGAACCGATACGGCTGCCGGCGCGATAACCGTTTTATCGGGCTCGCCTTTCGGATCTTGGGTAATCTTCCCGGACTGATCAAACAGCAGGTTTTTGTCG
>JAHFIF010000029.1:7207-11080 GCA_023246535.1 bacterium | reverse complement strand
AAAAAGAAGGCTCTCCGCGTCGACACGGGCAGCGTCTTTGGTTTCGGTGAAATGGTCGAAGCTCTTTATAAAGAATATTGCCGCAATACTTTGATCCAGCCGACCTTCCTTACCGATTACCCGGTGGCCATGATCCCGCTCGCCAAACGCCGCAAGGATGATCCGAGCAAGGTGGCGACTTTCCAGCTGGTGGCCAAAGGCATGGAGTTGTGTAAGGCGTACAACGAGCTTAATGATCCCGTCGACCAAGCGGAGCGTTTCCGCGAACAAGAAGTTCTCGGCGCCAAAGGCGCGGAAGAAGCGCAAAAAACCGATGATGATTTCATTGAAGCGCTTTCGATCGGCATGCCGCCCACCGCCGGTTTCGGCATGGGCATCGACCGGCTGTCGCTGTTTCTGACCGGCGTCCATTCGATCAAAGAAACGATCTTGTTCCCGACGCTTCGCCCGGAAGCGAAAGAGGAAGCAAAAGATAATCCTGAGAACCCTGCATAACACCATATGTTAGACATCAAATTCATCCGCGAAAACCCCGAAGCCGTGCTGACCGGCGCGGCCGCCAAGAACGTGGCAATCGACATTACCAAGCTGTTAAAGCTCGACGTGGCCAAGCGCGACCTGCAGGTCCACGCCGAGAAAACGCGCGCCTTGCAAAAGGAATTGTCGGCGGCCGTGCCCAAAGCTTCGCCGGAAGAAAAGAAAAAATTGGTCGCCGATTCTTCAAAACTCAAAGAAGAATTTTTGGCGCTCGATGAACGGCTTAAACTCATCGATGCCGAACTCATGGTCGAATTGCTGAAGATCCCGAATTTGCCGGCCCCCGACGTCAAGATCGCCAAAGACGAAAGCGGCAATGAAGTGGCGCTAGTTTCCGGTTCGCGTCCGCAATTCGATTTTAAGCCCAAGGACGCGCTCACTTTGGGCGAAGCGCTCGACATCATCGATGTTGATCGCGCCTCCAAGGTCTCGGGTTCGCGCTTCGGCTACCTGAAAGGCGCCGGCGCGATGCTGGAATTCGCCATTGTCCGCTACGCGATGGACATTATCATGAAGGAAGGTTTTGTTCCGGTCGTGCCGCCGGTCATGGTCGGCGAAAAAGCCATGCGCGCCATGGGCTATTTGGATCGCGCCGCCGACGAGGTTTATCATTTCCCGGCCGACAATCTTTATTTGGTCGGCACTTCGGAGCAGTCCGTCGGTCCGATGCACATGGACGAGGTTTTTGAAGCCGCGGAATTGCCCAAGCGTTACGTGTCTTTTTCCACCTGCTTCCGCCGCGAAGCCGGCTCCTACGGCAAAGACACGCGCGGCATTTTGCGCGTCCATCAGTTCGACAAGCTGGAGATGGTCTCGTTCGTCCTGCCGGAGAACGGCGACGCCGAACACAAGCTGCTTTCGACGATCGAACAAAAATTAATGAAGGGCTTGGGCTTGCACTTTCACGTTTTGAACATTTGCTCCGGCGATTTGGGCGATCCGGCCGCGCGCAAATACGACATTGAGGCTTGGGTGCCGTCGGAAGACAAATTCCGCGAAACGCACTCGACCTCGACGACCACCGATTGGCAGTCGCGCCGTTTGAACATCCGCTACAAGCGCTCGTCCGAAGGCAAAACCGAACACGGCTACGTGCACATGCTAAACGGCACCGCCTTTGCCATCGGCCGCACGATCGTCGCCATTCTCGAGAATTACCAACAAGCCGACGGGAGCATTAAAATCCCCGAGGCCCTTATTCCGTATTGTGGCTTTGACCGCATCGCCAAAAAATAACCAAAAAACCTGGATCGAACTGTCGCGCAAGAACCTCCGGCACAACTTGGAGGTTTTTCGCCGTTTATGCGGCCCGGCGACGCCGATTTGGACGGTCAAGGCGAACGCCTACGGCCACGATGCCGTTCTAATAGCTAAAGAGATAGAGAAAATGTATCCGCCCCTCGGCAGCGCTCGGGGCTCGGCGCGAGCGGCTAAAAGTAAAAAGTATCTTGGTTATTGGTTTGGGGTTGATTCAATTGATGAAGCTGTTTCTTTGCGCCGAGAGGGGATTGCCGCGCCGATCATCGTTCTTGGCTGGGTGCCGTACCCGCGCCTAAAAGAATTGGTGAAATTTAATTTGCGGCTTTTAGTTTCCTCGGCGCAAACGGTCAAACAGCTTTCGCAGCTAAAAAATAAGAACAAGATTCGCGTTCATATCAAGATCGATACCGGCACGACCCGGCAAGGAGTTTTGCCGGAGCAGGCCTTGGCCATGGCGCACATGCTTCGCGCCGCCGGCGCGGTCATTGAGGGCGCGGCCATGCATTTTGCCAACATCGAGGATGTCGACAATCCGACCTACGGCGATCTGCAGATCGAGCGGTTCACGCACACGGTTTCCTTGCTCCAAGCCAGCGGCTTTGCGCTGCCGGTCGTTCACGCCGCGTGCAGCGCCGCGATCATGACCCGTCCGGAAACGGTTTTGACCGCCGCCCGCATCGGGATCGGCCTTTACGGCCTGAACCCGTCGGCCCTCGTCGCCGCGCGCTATAAAAAACAAAAGCGCGGCGCGGCGCTTAAGCCGGTGCTGGCCTGGCGCTCGCGCATTGCGTTGCTTAAGCAGATTCCGCCGGGCACGCCGGTCGGTTACGGCCTGACGGAACAAACCGCGCGCCGGACGATGGTGGCGATCGTCCCGGTCGGCTACGCCGACGGCTACGACCGTTCGCTTTCTTCGCGCGCCTACGTCCTGATCCGCGGCAAGAAATGCCGCGTCATGGGGCGCGTTTGCATGAACATGATGATCGTCGACGCCACGCCCGTTGCCGACGCCGCCGAGAATGACATGGTCACGTTGATCGGCTTTGACGGGAAGCGCCAGATCGCGGCCGACGACCTGGCCGCCGCCGCCGGCACGATCAATTACGAGATCGTCGCCCGGCTCGCCGAACACATCAAAAGAATCGTCGTATGAAACGCGTTCGCGATTTCCACGCGCAATCGTGGAACAATCCATTCTTTGCAAGGCACGGGACCGGATCAGGCTTAACGATCCTGCGCTTCGTCGGCGTCCTGGCCGCCGCCGCGCTGGCTGTTTATGTTTTTGTGTATTCGCCGCTTTTGCGTTTGGGCAAGATCGCCGTAAAAGGCGCCAGCGACATCGCGCCGCTGCGCGTCCAGATGGCCGCGGCCCAAGCCTTGAGCGGCTACGACTATTTTGTGATTCCCAGAGACCATTATTTTCGGGTCAACGCCTTGGGCGTAAAAAATTTTATCATGGCGCAGTTCCCGAATTTTCTCGGCGTAGAAGTTAAAAAACATTTTGAGCAACTCGAGGTTGTTGTCATTGAGCGCCAGCCGACCTACCGGCTGCTGATAGGGGACAGCTCATACCTTTTGGACCAGGAAGGAAAAGGTTTGCGCGCCGGCGCCAAGGGCGAGGGCGATGCCTTGGTGGCGCTGTCCGCAGACAACGCGATTTTCGCCGCCGGCAAGACCATGATCCAACCGGAATGGCTTAAGGCCGTAAATGATCTTCATAAATATTTTGCGACACTAACGGGTGTTCGTGATCAGCTATACACGATCGATGCCATTAATGATGATATTGCCGTGGTCACGGTTGAAGGCTGGTCGGCCATCTTTGATCCGCGCGCCGACATTAGCGATCAATTAAAAACTTTGTCATCAGCGCTGGTCGGCAAATTCAATTCCGTTTCCAGAAAAAAACTTTTTTACATTGATGCGCGTTTCGGCGACAAAATATTTTATAAAGCGAACCCGTAAGCGGATTTGGCATTTAGGCGATAATGGCGAAGGCATAGGAGGCTCTAGGACGATTTGGGTGGTATGTAAGTACCTTGGGTAGAAGGCCCGCATACCGTCAGTCGCAGACTG
>JAHFIF010000029.1:0-7197 GCA_023246535.1 bacterium | reverse complement strand
CGGTCGGCTAAATCGGCCGTCGCATGACGCCGTCCAAGGTATGTAGATACCTTGCAAATCGTCCTGGGCCAAGTGTACTTTTGGTGCCTACCAAAAGTAGTCTGTAAAGGAGGATGGTCAAAGAATTTTGACCTTAGGAGGCGTCCGTCGGCATTTGTTTTACGACGATTGGCCTTTAAGGAGAGCGTGCCAAGCGTTGTAAAACAAATGCCATCTTATGCGACTCAAGCCCAAATCGATACTAGGCTTGTGTCGCATAAGATATATTGTGCGACGCCAAGGATAAGATCGCCCAATGTTTACGGGCTATCCCCCGGGCTTAGTTTTTTTAAAACGGCGAGTGTTTCCGTTCAAGCATTAAATTAAATTATAAATATATTTCCGGCGCAAAAAGAAAATATATAATGTATAATGGTGGCATGAGACATTTTCGATTTCGATCGATATTCGCGTTGGCGGTGTTTATTTCGTTGGTCGTCCCCCGTTATGGGGCTTTTGGCGCTGCGGCGGGGGTCCTGATCAAGAGTTCGCTCTCGGCGGTCTATTACGTGACCGCAGACGGCCGGCGCCTGGCTTTCCCCAACGAAGCCACTTACTTCACCTGGTATAAGGATTTTTCCGGCGTTAAGACCCTATCGGACAATGAGGTCGCCGCCCTGCCGCTGGCCGGCCTGGTGACCGTGCGGCCCGGCGCGGCGCCGGTTCGCGTTGAATCGGACAATAACATATATGCCGTCGCTTCGGGCGGCGTGCTCCGTCCGATCCAGACCGCCGCGCTGGCGCAACTCATCTATGGCGACGGCTGGCAGGCAAAGACGATCGTCGTGCCGGCGGCCTTTTTCGTTTCCTATAAACCAGGCGCGCCTGTGACGGCCGGCGGCCAGTATTGGTGGCGGCAAGAGATGGATAAGGCATCGGACATCGCTCACGATGTTGCATCCGTCCCGTCTGCAGATCAAGTTTCGACCTCGCCGGCCGCGCCGGCATCGGTTGCCGCGGCTTTTGCCGTAACGCCGAAAACAACGACACATAAGACCATTAACTTGGCCGTGGGGCTTTGGGATCCGCATGACCCGGCCAAGGTTGCCGCGACGCCGACCAAAGATGCCATCACTCAGCTGCTCTTTACCGGCGATAAAAGCGTTAAAGGCTTTTATTCGGAAATGTCCGGCGGCGCCGTGACCTTGAACGAGGCCGGCGTTTTCGGCTGGTACGACGCGGACAAGCCGGCCAGTCATTATTGGGCCACGCCCGACCCGACCGATGCCGACGGCGACGGATATATAAACGGGCACAACGAGAAATGGGCGGAGACGATCTTGAAGATGGATAAGGAGTTCGACTTTAGCGCTTACGACGCCAACCATGACGGCGTTCTTTCGCCAGACGAATTGGGCGTCTTGATCGTAATCCCGACCGACAGTCCGTTTGGCACCAACCGCATCGTCTCAGCCCGCGAGTTTCCGGCCGTCGCCCCGATGGTCGTTGACGGGGTGAAGATTGGCATGATCGCCGAGTGGTATACGGGCAATCCGCCCAACTTCGGGGTCGTGGCGCACGAATTGTCGCATCTGTTTTTCGACACGGCCGACATGTACGCCGACGGCCAATACCGCGCGGGAAATTTTTCGCTCATGGACGGTTCCTACTGCAATTGCGACATTGATCCGTGGCAAAGGCTCGCCGGCGGCAAGAACTGGTTGAATTTATTGACGCCCGCGGCTAGCGGCGCTTATGAACTGCCGGCCGTCGACACTTCCTATTCGGTGATGAAGATCCCGCGGCAAAACAGCGATGAATTTTTTCTCGTTGAAAACCGTGAAACGACCAAATACAATGACATTGGCACCATGCCGTCCGGCCAAGCACCGGGGTTGCTGATCTGGGACATTCGGAGTCCATCGACCGCCGGCGACTGGGGTCGGAACAATATTCGACTGCTGCGCGCCAATGGCGGCCTGCCGCTCGACGACGCGAAGGCTTCCTACCACGGCACGGCCGCGACGCCGGCGGCCACGGGGATACTGAAATGGTTTGACGGTTCTTCATCAGGAGTGTCGCTCTCCGCCATCGGGATAGCCGGCGCAACGATGAAATTTCAGGTGAATTTAAACCGGTGACGTTTTAAAAAATATGACCAGGTTAAAATTTTTTTTCATCGCGGGAATATTAATTGCCGGCTTGGCCGCCGCGCCGCTTCGCGCCGCATATTCCCCTGTCGCCGGCGATCTGGTCAAGGGCTCGCTATCTGCGGTTTATTACGTGACCGCTGATGGCAAACGCTTGGCTTTTCCCAATGAAACAGCGTATTTCTCGTGGTATGCCGACTTTAACGGGGTTAAAACGATCACCGACGATGAATTGGCCGCCCTGCCGCTCGCGGGCCTGGTGACGATCCGGCCCGGAACGAAGATCGTCAAATTTGCGACCGGCGCCAAAACCTATGCCGTCGCCCACAACGGCCTGCTTCGCGCCTTGGCGAACGAAGACATTGCCAAAATGATCTTTGGCGCCGACTGGTCGAAAAAGGTCGCGGTTGTCCCCGATGCCTTTCTCGCTTCATATAAATTCGGCGTCGATATTGGCGCTGCCGGGCAATATTGGTGGGCGCATGAGAAAGACGCTTCGCCGAACATCGCCGCCGATCTTGATCCGTTAAAAGCGCCCGATGCGACCGTGCCGGCGGCGCCAATCGTCCCGGTCGCGGTTGCTCCGGTCGTTACGCCGCCGACGGTGGCGCCGGTTGCCGCCGCCGACCCCAACACCAAGAACATTTTGTTCGTTCTTTGGGACCCCAAGCGTCCGACCGCCGCCGCGCCGGACAAAGCGGTGTTTGAAAGAACGGTTTTTGGCGCCGCGCCCAGCGTGGCCGATTATTTAAGGGTCGAATCAAATGGCAAGGTGCATTTGGCCAACGCCGGCGTCTTGGGCTGGTATTCGGCCGATTATCCGTCCGACCACTATTGGACCGATGATGCGGTCTATCACAAGATTGACGGTTTTAAGACCGGCGCCGCCGAACGGTACGCCGAAGCCTTGAAAAAGTCCGAGCCGGATTTTGATTATAAAAAATACGATGCGAACAACGACGGCGCGCTCTCGGCCGACGAACTTTCGGTCGTTGTGGTCATTCCCCAATACGGCGATCCGGTCGACGGCACCGCCGCCGTTGATTCGGCAGAAACGCCGACGGTCGTCCCCATGACGCTCGACGGCGTGACCGTCACGACGATCGGCACGCTCTATGTCAGCACGCCGCTCGCTTCCGCGCCGCAGTTTGGCACGATCACGCACTACTTCATGAAATATGTTTTTGGCGCGTCGGACGTTTCCACGAATAACGGCGCTTTTTCGCTCATGAGCGACCCGATGTCCGACCTTTTTCTGGACCCCTATACGCGCATCAGCCTGGGCTGGGTGACGCCAAAGAAAGTGACCAAGGTGCAGGAAATCAGTTCGCAGGACATAGCCGCCAACGGTTCCGTGATCAGAATCGATCGCGATCAGCCGAGCGGGCCGCCGATCGGCAGCGAATATTTTTTGATCGAGAACCGGCAGCGGGACATTTACGATAACGCCTTGCCGGACACGGGCATTGCGATCTGGGACGTTAGCGGCTCCAGTCCCAGTCTGGTTCGCCTTAATACGGCCGCGCCTTATAACGACGCGCAGGCTCTCTGGCACTTGCAAAACGATTCGCTCTTAAGCACGGCCCGTGAATTGACCTGGAGTGACAGCGTTAGAAGCGGCGTACGCTTGCTCGGTATTGGCGCATCCGGTCCGGTCATGAGCATTACGCTGGAAAATCGGGTGCTGACCGTTCAGGATCTTGTTCCGCTGCCATCGCCGATCCAAGATAAATAATTTTTATTTCTCGACCGAAGATATTTGCTCGTCGGCGCGGGTCGCCGTAACGCTTTGCCTAAAGCCGACGCGGTCCGGCGCGTATTCTTTTGTCCCCCACATTTGGCCGCGGATGACGGTGTAGGCGCCGTAACGGCCGTTCACGGCGTCGAGAGCGGCGGCAATATTCTGCCGCCGTTTTTTGTCTTTAAAGATGGAAATTTGCCCCATGGTCGGGGCGAGCTCGTGGGCGGTAATCGCCAAGAAAGTCACCGTTTGCCGATCCCAGCCGGCGTGAAAGGCGCGCCACGCGGCGCTAAAGATTTCGTACGATTCAAAGACGGGATCAAGGCTGCGCGATGAATTTCCGCCGCTTCCGGCATCATAACCCCAAACGACGTTTATCCGTTTGGCTTCAAATTTGTGTTGGCGCAAGCGAACGCCGACCCGTTCGCAGAGTTTCATCATGATCGCGGAAATTTGTTTTGGATCATCCGTTCGGCGGTGAAAAACGTATGAATGGCCAATGCTTTTGGGCGGCGCTTCGCCATCAATTTTCGCGCGGGCAAGATCAATGCCGGCAATATCGGACCAAAGCAAATATCCGGGCATGCCAAAACGGCGTTTTAACTCCAAAGGATCGGATTTCAGCAGCTGGCCAAGCGTGTTTATTCCCAGTCCTGCCAGCCGCGCTTTCCAGCCGTCGGCAATCCCCCAAGCCTTGTCGACCGGCATTCCGGCGTAAACCAGGGGCAGGTCTTGCGGCAGGAGAACGGTGAGGCCGTCGGGTTTTTGCAGTTCGCCGGCAAATTTGGCCAGCCACCGCGTCGGCGCAATGCCGATCGAACACTTGAGCCAATCCCCCACTTCATTCTTGATCCGTTCTTTGATCGTGAGCGCCAGAACGCGCGCCGCTTCATAATTTTCAACATGGCCGGTCAAATCCAGGAAGGCCTCGTCGATCGAATACGCCTCGATGGCCGATGTATAGTCGGCAAAGATGGCGAAAATACTCTTGGTCGTGTTTCTGATCTTGGGCGGGTCGACCTCCAACGCGACGATCGAATGTGCCAGTTCTCTCGCTTCACTCAAGCAAAAACCGGTCTTAATGCCGAGTTTTTTAGCTTCAATGGAGCAAGCGATGATGCAAGCGTTTCGCGAGATCCGCGAACAGATCGCTACCGGCTTGCCGCGCAAGAACGGATTGGCTTGCTGCTCGACCGACGCGAAATAGCTGTTCATATCGGCGTGTAAAAATATTTTTGTCATATGGTGAAAATATTTTTACACGCCTTGGCTTGGTATAATTATTCGCTATAGAGTTCAAGCAACCGCCATTCCAAGTTGTTCGTGTCAAAACGTAGTTTGAAGAAATTCAGCTTGTCGGAGACGGAGAAATAGAATACTTTTCCCCGACCCTCCTGCGCGACATGGACCAAATTCACCTTGTCGACGTTATAACGCCGTTTGCCCCACTTGATCGCGTGCGGCACGGCCTTGGTGCCGCAGAAAGAAGCCAACACATCCACGGGGTCATTATACTTTTGATGGGTCATACCTTTGGGAAGAACTAACAACTAAGAACTAAATTCCAAAAATTTGATTTTCAACACCTAAGAACCTTTTGGTATTTAGTTCTTAGTGTTTAGCGTTTCGCGAGCTAAGCTCGCGCGAATTGGCGGATGACCGCGCGCACGATCCCTTGGATGGTTACGTCGCGAACATAAATGGGGTCCATGGACGAGTTGGCCGGCTGCAGCCGGATGCGGTTCGGTTCGCGATAAAAACGTTTTAACGTGGCAAAGGCGTTGTCGAGCAGGGCAACCACGACATCCCCGTTGTGCGGCGACGGGTTGCGCTCGACAATGACGTAATCGCCGTCCAGGATGCCGTCTTCGATCATCGACTGTCCTTTGACCTTGAGAATATAGGAGTTGGCGCTGTCGACCACGAGGTTGGCCGGCACGGCCATGGCTTCGCGCGTTTCGATCGCCTCAATAGGCACGCCGGCGGTAATGAGCCCCGCGAGCGGCAATTGAACGGCGGCGGCGAATAAGTTCATCGGCGCCAGCTCGTTCTTTTCGATGTAGCCTTTTTCGCGCAAGGCATCGATGTGCTCCTGGACCGTGGCCGGCGCCAGGTCCAGCTCGCCGGCGATCTCGCGGACGGTCGGCGGCCGTTCGTAGGAGCGAATATGGTAATTAATGACCTCGTAGACCGCCCGTTGTTTTTTTGTTAGCGACACGAAAGTCATATGTTTGTTCGTTAGGTTATTCGATGCTCATATCATAACCCGAACAAAAACCGAACACAATGCCCAACGGTGGATAACTTAAAAACCGCCAATAAAATTGGCGGTTTTTTATGAGGCTAAACCTCGGTTGCGAAGCCCTGAGAGGTTTAGCCTCGTTTTATTGCACCAGGTAATCCATTGGATCGGTCGGGATGCCGCTCACCCGCACTTCAAAGTGCAGGTGCGGGCCGGTGGTCATTGGACCGGCGCCGCGCGTGCCGGGCATGCCGCCGGAGTAGCCGATCACGTCGCCGCGATCGACATAGGTTTCTTCGGCGGCGGTCAGGCGCGACAAGTGGCCGTAAACCGTGGAGACGCCATTGGCATGCAAGACAATGACGTAGCTGTAGCCGTAACCGCCGTCATGAACCTTGAGAATGTAACCGGGGGCCGCGGCGTGCACGGGCGTGCCTTGCTGCGTCGACCCGATGTCGATCCCCGGGTGCTCCATGATGCGGCGGAAGGGATAATCCGGGTCGTGGAAGGTCGTGGTGACGGTGCGGCTCGGCACCGGCCACGACAGGAGGACATCGCCGGTCGGGAAGCGGTCGTCGGCGGCAATGCGCTGGCGCACCTGGTCCTCGAGCGAACTGATGGCGCTGGTGACCGAATTGGCCTCGTCGCGCAACGACGAAACAATCCCCTGGTACTTGTTTTCGGAATTGCGCGTCGCGTCCATGAGTTCTTGTTTGCTGGCGAGCGCGTCGGTCATTTTGATCTGATCAACCTCCAATTGGTCTTTTTGTTTGCGCAGTTCGGTGTTCTTGGCCAGCCGTTCGGCGCGTTTGGATTCGGCCGAAGCTTTTTCTTCCTGCAGGCGTTTGACGGTTGAAAGCATGTCGCCCTGCAGGTCGGTCATCGATTTGACGCGCGCAAAGATCGAGGCGAGGTCGTCGGAAGTGAACAGCGCCAGCAGGGCCGAGCGGTCGTCTTCGCGGTCGATCTTTCTGATCAGCTCGGAGAGCATGTCGCGGTCGGCGGCAATGTGCTGGTCCAGCGCGGCAATTTGCGAATCGATGTTTTGCAGCTCCAGGGTTGTTTCATCGATCTGAGCCTGGGTC
>JAHFIF010000113.1 GCA_023246535.1 bacterium | reverse complement strand
CTCCGCATCGTCTTCGAATTTTTTCATCTTGTCGATCTCGGCATTCTTGACCGCCGCCCGCAGCATGCGCAGCGTGGAAACGCGCTGTTCGTCCTTGGCCTTATACGCTTCAATGTAATCCTTTTCCAGTTTTTCTTTAAGCGACATATTTTTTATTAAACGCTAATGGCTAAAAACTAAATTCCAAAAAGGAGTATAGCAGACTAACGGGCCAATAGCCACCGCGGGGCGGTTAGGGCAAAACCAAGCGCGGCGCGATCACCATCTCCCCCTTGCCGGCCGCAAAATCAAAAACTTCGCTTTTGACTTTTTGACCGTTCGACTCGGCGATCACGAAATATTTGTTCGGACCGACCAAGAAAGCGAACCGGCCGGAAGGATCGGTTGCCGCCGTCTCCACCAAGCGATTATAGGTCGTTTCAAAAAGACGAACGACGGCCGAGACCGGCTTGCCCTTGCCGTTAACCACCAAGCCGGTTTTCTTGGCGGCGCCTTTAAGCACGTATCGCTCAACGGCGGCAAGCACGACGAGCTGGGCGAAGAAGTTCACGCCCGTCCACAAATTCGGCGACACCGCGAACGAGACAAAACACAGCACGGTTGTTGACGACGCGATCAAATGCTTGATCGCCAACGCTCCCCGTTTTTTGATCGCCTCTTGTTCCGTGGGCGCCGGCCCGGCCGGCTCGATCGGAATATTCGGCGCGATCGGCTCATTGTGCGGCACGATCAGCCCGCCGTTATAGATCGCGCCATAGACCGGATCGGCCGCAACGTTCGCGAGACTCGGCGCCGGAAAAACAAAACCGCTCCGACTGACCTGAACTTCGTATTCCGACTCGGGAACGACGAAAAGGATGCGCCCGGTATGATCGGTCACGCGCGTGCGCACCAGGCGCTTGGTCTTTCGGTCGGTGAGGCGCACCAAAGCCAAGCTGACCGGCAATTTGTTGAGCGCATTATAGACGACGCCTGTTTTCTTGTAGCGGCGCCGATCAAGGAGCGCGATCGGCTGAAGGAATAGGAGGTAGAAAAAATACATGACGTGCGGCAAATTCACGGAGGCGGCGACGGCGGTGGTGGCGACCGTGGTCGCCGGGGCGACGATATCATTATTCACCGTCTGCACCTGTTGGTTTTGGACAACCTGTTCATTCACGGTGATCGCGGCCGCCGTTACCGACGAACTCACCTTCATGGCCACATTCGCCACCTGCACTGCCGCCCGCCCGACCGGCGTCGACAAGAACGGCGCCGTCGACGGGGCGTTTTCGACAACCGCTGGCGCGGCGACCGGCGGCAGATTGGCATTATCTATCGGCGGCGGAAGATTGGCGTTATCGTTGGCTGCCGGCTTGGCGGCATCATCGGGCGGCGGCGGAACCGGCTTGGCAACGACCGGCGCGGCCGGGGCGGCAGGCGCAACCTTAATGCCGTAAGGCTTGGGTGTATTGGCATTAGCATTGGCGTTTGTATTGGCGTCGGCGTTAATATTGGTTTCGGCGCCGCTCCCCAGATCGGTTTCCACTTCGTTCGAATCGACGGAAAAAGTCGCGGCCGCCGCCGCCAAGGGAAAAATCACCGCCGCCAAGATCGCAATTTTTTTCAATAGCTTCATAGACTACTCCTCCCAGCTGCCGCTGGCCTTATTTTTTATTTTACCCGCCGCGCCGGACGGCGTGACAACAATGAACGAAACGGAAAAGGTTTCACCGGCTTCAAATTGCGTCACCGCCGCGCTCACGGTTCGAGACAGCGTGTCGTACGCGGTCGTGACCGCGTCATCGGGATCCTTGGAATTTGGCCCGGACGAGATCGACGTAGCCACGATCTCCGTTCCGGCCGGCAGCGGGTCGGTGATCCGGAACGACTTGGCCGAGCCGTCGCCGGAATTGACGGCCGTGATCGTGTACTTGATCCCCTTTGTCTTGGGCGCGGAAGAGACGGCTTCGAGCGCAACGCTGACGCGTTCGGCGGTCTTCGTCAATTTTATCTTCGCTTTGCCGATCGCCGGCGCCGGCACCACGACCGAATAATCCTTCACCGGCGACAATTCGCCGCTGCGGTTCCTGGCGGTAACGCTAACCGCATAGTTCTCCCCCAATTCCAAGCCGGCGGCCAGCGGCACGACAATCGATGAGGTCTGGATGAAGCCGGAATCGTAAACCGTCTTATCCGCGCTCTTCACGACAAAATGCAAGCCCGACGCCCCATCTTTAAGATTGGGAAAAACACCCGCCCCGCTGAACGTCACGGTTTTCCCGGCCGCGTCATAAACGGCCGCGATCGAATCGGGTGCGTTGAGCAAAGTGGAAAACGCCGGGTAGGGCGGGGCAAAAGACGACGAACCGTTGAAGACGACCGCCGTGACGACGCGCCGATAATACATCGTGTTCGGCGTCAGCCCGGTCTCGACGATCGCCGTCGCATTGGGATCGTTCAGGGTCGTGATCAGCCGTTGATCGAACCCCATTCCTTCTTCATACAGCTTGAACGAATTGGCATTGTGCGGATTGGTGAAATGATATGTCGCCGTCGTCGTTCCCGCTTCAACGTAAGCAAATGATTTGGCCGAGGGCGAACCGTGCGATGCCACCGGCGCGGCGGCGAAAATTCCGAACGTCTGCAAATATTGCGTTTGCGGATTCGGCGGATCGAACGGCGTGCGGCCCGGCGGATCTTTTTGCCACGCGACGGCGAAAATGGAAACGCCGGTCGCGATCGAGGAATTCTCCGAAGCGGTGACCAGTTCGATCGGGCTGCCGAACGAAAGCACGCCCGTCTCGTTCACGTAGGCGATATGCGTATCCATGAAACCGGTCGCAAAATTATAGACCGCGTAAACGGCGATAACGCCGCCGTGCCCGTCGGGAATGAGCTGCGGCTCAAAAGCGTAAATGCCGCTTTCGATCACGAGCGGGCCTTGTTGCGTTGCGGCGTCGCCCGTGGCAGCCGCCGGCGCGCCCGTGCAGCCGGCAAACTCCGTATCGGTCTTGCTTGTGCATTGCACCAGCGACGTTCCGATCTTGACGATCCCGACCGTGTCGGCAAAACCGATCGTCGAATCAACACTGATCGTTGCGGCGCCGGGCGTGATATCCCCGGTCAGGTGCGCGGTATGCGCCGCGCCCCAAGCCGCACTGCCGTCGGCGCCGATCTTTTGCATGAACAGCTGGCCGGACACGCCGTCAAAACCGACGACCATCACCCCGTCGGCGCCGTTATACGATGCCGTCAAAAAACGCTCCCCGCAGCAGACGCCGTTGTTCCCGCCGACGGCCACGGCGTCCGGCCAAAGCGGCGCGCCGTGCGGCCCGTATTTTTTCGCGAACAAATTTCCGTTCTCGTTGTAGACGACGACCGCGTTGCCGCTGCCGTCCCCGGAAAGCGCGTAGGAAGCGCCAGCGGGCGAAACAGCGATCCCGCTTGCGCCAAAACCCGGATCGACCGTTCCCGCCGCGCTCACGTGCGTGATGTTAGTGCCGTTAAGCGCATGATCGCCCCACGACATGTAAACGCCGCCGGCGCCGTCCGCGGCCAGATGAAAATTCGAACCTTGCGCGTTCATGACCAAAACGCCGTTCGCGCCCCATGGCAGCGAGCCGTCGGGGGCGATGTACTGCA
>JAHFIF010000112.1 GCA_023246535.1 bacterium | reverse complement strand
CGCTCCAAGGTCGCTTACGCGCGGCGACTCATGCAAAAAATATATGAGTGTTTGGTCGCGGAAGGAGTATTCCGATCGACGATCCTCGAATCGCTGACCGATCCCGAATTTGAAGCACAGTGCATGCTTTCGAGAGACGACGACCTGCGACATCTCTACGATATTCATATTGGCATCGGCAATTTGCCGCAAACCGGACTGCTCGTCTGTCTCAAAGGACTCGGCAGTTATTACGAACGCTCCGACAAAGCCATGCGCGCCGTCGTTGAACTCGACGCCGACGCCTTCCTAGCGCTCAGCGACAAGGTGACGTGGAAGAACGCCGCCCGGCTGGAAGCGAATTGCGCCGCGGTCGCCAATTGCCGCAGCCGCGACGTCTTCATCCAACCGTCGCGCAACCCGCGGCGCTACACCATGCCGGCGACGATCGTAAAAGACGGCGACAAACTCCGCGACCTCGCCGAGATCGTGCCGCCCGACATTGACCAAGACCTGGCCAAACGGGTGCAGATCATCCGCGTCGGGACCACCGACCCGCGGGCATTGGAAACGATCTTCAAGCGTTCGGCTGAGATCGTCAAAATGCTTGGTGAATAGCCCGAATCGACGTTTCCGAGACCCCAAACCATGGGGTCTCGATTTTTTTCAATAAAAACGGTAAAGTGTGGAACTATAGGCCCGATAGGTCCTATACGACCTATTTTTATATGTTCAATCTCGAAAACCTCAAAAAAACCGACCCGACGATCGCCGGATTGATTCAAAAAGAGATCCAGCGCCAGCGGGACGGTTTTGAACTGATCGCCTCGGAAAACATCGCTTCGGAAGCGGTCATTGAGGCCATGGGCACGCCGCTCACCAACAAATATTCCGAAGGTTATCCCGGGAAGCGCTATTACGGCGGCAACCAAGTGATCGACGAAGTAGAATCGCTGGCCATTGCGCGCGCCAAGGAGCTCTTCGGCGCCGAGCACGCCAACGTCCAACCCAACTCCGGCTCCCAGGCGAACCAAGCGGCCTACATGGCTTTTGCCGCGCCCGGCGACACGATCATGGCGATGGACCTGGCGCACGGCGGCCACCTGACGCACGGCTCGCCGGTCAACGCTTCGGGCAAGCTCTATAAATTCGTCCACTACGGCGTGCGGCGCGACACCGAGCGGATCGACATGGACGAAGTGCGGTCCATGGCGCGCGAGCATCGCCCGAAAATAATCGTCGCCGGATACACCGCCTACCCGCGCCATTTGGACTTTGCCGCCTTCCGCGCCATTGCCGACGAGATCGGCGCCGTCTTCGTCGTCGACATGGCCCACTTTGCCGGACTCGTGGCCGCCAAACTCCATCCCGATCCGGTCCCCTACGCCGACGTCATCACCTCGACCACGCACAAAACGCTGCGCGGTCCGCGCGGCGGCATGATCCTCGCCAAGGCGGCGCACGCCAAGGCCGTCGACTCCGCCGTCTTTCCCGGCTTGCAGGGCGGTCCGCTCGACCACGTGATCGCGGCCAAGGCGGTTTGCTTTGCCGAAGCGCTCCAGCCGTCGTTCGTCGACTATCAGCGCCAGGTGCTTGCCAACGCGCAAAAGCTCGCGCAAACCCTTTCCGCCGCAGACATCCGTCCGGCCACCGGCGGCACCGACAACCACCTCCTGCTCTTGGACCTGAGCAAGTATTTGACCGGCAAAGAAGCTGAAAAGCATTTGGAGGATATCGGACTTTCGGTCAACAAAAACATGATCCCGTTCGATCCGCGAAAACCGTTCGACCCGTCCGGCCTCCGCATTGGCACGCCGGCGATCACCACCCGCGGCCTTAAAGAAAATGACACCGCCGAACTCGGACGGATCATCGCCAGCGTCATCAAAACCCCGACGGAAGCGGTCAAAGAACAAGCGCGTCTGGAAATCAAAAAACTGTCAGCCAAATTCCCGCTCCCATATTAATTTGGAAATTGGTTCTTGATTATTGGTTATTACCCGAAGGTCATATGTCTGCCATCTTGCTCGACGGAAAAACCGAAGCGGCGCGGATCCGCGCCGAACTCAAAGACGAAATAGCCAAACAAGGCCTTAAGCCCGGCCTGGGCGTTATTTTGGTCGGCCACGATCCGGCGTCGGTGCTGTACGTGAATCTCAAAGAAAAAGCCGCGCGCGAGATCGGAATAAGCGTTTCGCGTTTCGACCTGCCGGACACTGCGTCCGAATCGGAAGTGGTCGTGCACATCCGCCGCCTCAACGCCGACGCTGCGGTGAACGGCATCCTCGTGCAGCTGCCGCTCCCCGAGCATCTCAACCCCAACGTCGTCATTGCCGAGATCGATCCGGCCAAAGACGTCGACGGTTTCCATCCTAAAAATTCCACCGGCCTGCTTTCGCCCGGGATCAACGGCCCGCTTGAACTTTTAAAAAAGACCGGCGTCGAACTCGCCGGCAAACATGCGGTGGTGGTCGGCAACAGCGCCGTTTTCACGCAATCGTTCTGCGACGCTTTGCGCGCCCAGCACGTTCGCGCCGAACCCACTTACCCGGATAATTTTGAGCTGATCGCCCAGGCCGACATCCTGGTCGTCGCGGTCGGCCGGGCCGGCTATCTCAAACCGGCAATGATCAAACCGGGCGCGATCGTGATCGACATTGGCACGAGCAAAGTCGACGGCAAAACTGTCGGCGACGTTTCACCCGAGGCATCCGCCGTTGCCGCGTTCATGACCCCGGTTCCCGGCGGCGTCGGCCCGATGACCGTGGCCATGCTTTTAAAAAACACCGTCGAACTTTATAAACAGCAAAACATCGAGACTAAGCCTCCCCAGGCTTCGCCAACCGAGGCTTAGCCTCATGACCAAAAGACGCGTTTTTAAACGGCCCGCCGGAAGCCGAAGGCAATAATGTTGGCAAAAGCGAAAACGATCGAAGTTATGAGAATGGCCGTGGCCAGCGAGTGCAGCGCGGCCATGCCGGTCCAGACGCTGATGAGCAGCACCAGCAGTCCCGCCACCTGCAAACACATTTTCGCTTTGCCGAAATTGTTGGCCATAAAAACGTGCTCGTGCCGGTTGGAGTAAAGCCCGATGAGCGCGGCCACCGATTCCATCGCCACAATGACGATCCCCAAATAGAACGACAGGTGCTGAATGATGAGCACGATCAGCACCGAACCGACCAAAAATTTGTCGGCGATCGGGTCGAAAACGATCCCCCACTTGGTTATTTCGTTCCTGGTTCTGGCCATCGAGCCGTCGAGCGTATCGGTAAAAGCCGTCAGCAAGAACGCCGGGACCGCCCAGCCGTAAGCGCCGATCCAAATGAGCCAGAGGACAAACGGCGTCATGACGAAGCGCGCCATGGTAAGATGGTTGGGCGCGACCCGCCGCGGGAACAACCGCAGCACCGTCATTGCCAGCAGATGATCGTGAAAATACGGTTTATTGATATAATGGTCTTCCATGTTATATAGCATAGCACTAGGCGCGGCCATTGTCGCCGCCATCATCTCCGTCTTGGGCGGAACCGTATATCTGGTTTGGAATTTGTCAACGGCGGCCCTGATCGCGGTCGCCGTCTTGTCGTTCGCCGCCTCGTTCTTGGTCTTAAAATATTTTTTCAAAAAGACGCCGTCCCCGTCAACCCTCGCGGCAAC
>JAHFIF010000111.1 GCA_023246535.1 bacterium | reverse complement strand
TTTGCGCCGCGCTTGGTTTCGGGACACCGACGCACCCAGGCTCTACGTGGTCGCGGACAACTGCCAGGAGAGCATGATCGTCGCCCAAGCCATGCATCGCGCTTTTTGGCGCGAGCTGTCGGCGATCGTCAAGCCGAAAGCGAGCTACGCGCTCTGGGTCGATGAGAACGGTTTCTACAGCCTGCACGATCCGAAGATCCTGGCGCGCGACTTGCTTTTGAAGAGCCGCGCCAAGACCGCCAACAGCCTGCGCCGCCGCGGCCGGGTCATCGACGTCAGAAAGGGCCTGATCATCATCAAACGCGCCGGCAAGAAATTTTTTGCCAGGCTTTCGTCGGTGGTCAGGGGACAGACTAATCGATTCACTTCGCGAAAACGGATCGAATCGATCAAAAAAGGAAAGCGGATCTATGTGACGTTTTTGCCGGTCGACCGCGGCCGCGCCGAAGCGATCAGGGTCTGCAAGGGCACGAACAAACGACAACAAGAAAAGGCAACCGATTGAACAACACACATCGCGAATATCGCATCCGGCCTCATTGACAAGAGGCCGGATTTATGTTTAAATGCCCTCTTCTTGACGCTCAAAAACAAGGAGGATACCAGATGCACGAGCCGCAAGGAATGTTCATTGGGCGCTGCGTGTTGGAAGGATTCAGGCGGGAGCGCTGGGGCGCGACGATCGATCGGAAACGCGATCTGTATTGCGGAGCGGACGTCCTGCTTCGTTCAATGGACGGTCGCTCTTTCGATCCGGAGCTGTATACCCAGCTGACCTACTTGCTCCACGATCCGGAAAAACTCCGTTCTTTCATTTTCCGATTCGCCAATACGGGCCGGTGGTGGAAATCGCCGCCGCGCGTCTTTGTCGGTCTGGAGGACAACGGGCGCAATACGCCGATCCTGGTCAAAGCGATCATTCGCGAGTACCGGGCGCGTTTTGCCGCCCGGGCGCCGCATCGGGGATCGATCGAACACCTCGAAATTCTTGCCGACGGAACGGCGACCTGGCGCAACGCCAAAGACCATTTGCGGCACCTCTATGAGCGCCGCGCCGCCGGCTTCAACGGTCCGCGGCAGGTCGGCGTCATCACCCGGGTTAACGGCTCGGCTTTCTTTGTCCAAGACGAAGACAGCGCGGCCAATAACAATGGCGACGAACGCCTGATCTATTACACCAGCGTTGACCGCAAAAAGTCCCGCCCGCTCGTGGTGGGCGCGCGCGTCGACTACGCCTTGATGGGAAAGTCCAATCGCGGCATCCCCGTCGGCGAGTACGCCCGCGTCATCGGCTGACGCTTCATTCCATAAACCCTGCGCACGGCGGGGTTTTTTCTTTACCCGCGCACCATGTGAGGTGCGGGGCGGGCAATGGCTTTGTTCTTTACATAAACTCTCAAAACAGGTAGTTTTTAAAGGTATGAGATACTCCCAACTGTTAGGAAAAACCGTTAAGAACGTTTCTTCGGACCTCGAAAGCCGCAATGCCGAGCTTTTGACCAAGGCCGGATTCGTCGACCAGCTGACCGCCGGCGTCTACAGTTTTTTGCCGCTTGGACTGCGGGTTCACGACAAGATCAAGAATATCATCCGCGAGGAGATGGATGCGCTCGGCGGACAGGAAGTGGCTTTGCCGGCCTTGACCCCGAAGGAGCCGTGGAAGATCTCCGGTCGCTGGGACGAGGACGTCTTCTTTCATTTGAAGGGCCATGGCGACAAGGATTACGGGCTCGGCTGGACGCATGAAGAGATCATCACGCCGCTGGTCCAGAAATTCGTCAAGTCGTACAAAGATCTCCCGGTTGCGGTCTACCAGATCCAAAATAAATTCCGAAATGAAGCGCGCGCCAAAGCCGGGCTGCTGCGCGGCCGCGAGTTTTCGATGAAAGATCTCTACAGCTTCCATCGGGACGAAGCCGATCTTGATGCTTTTTACGCGCGCGCCATCGATGCTTATAAAAACGTCTACAAGCGCTGCGGCCTCGACGCTTATTTGACGGAAGCGTCCGGCGGTTCGTTCTCCAAATACTCCCACGAGTTCCAGGTGCTGACCGATAGCGGCGAAGACCTGATCTTCTACTGCCAATCCTGCCGCTATGCGCAGAACAAAGAAATTACCGAGGTCGCCGGCGGCGACAAATGCCCCAAGTGCCAAACGGGCGTGATCGCGGAAGGAAAAGCGATCGAGGTCGGCAATATCTTCAAGCTCATGACCAAGTACACCGAGCCTTTCGGTTTTAAATATCCCGACGAAACGGGAAAATTGACGCCGGTCATCATGGGTTGCTACGGCATTGGTCCGTCGCGCGTCATGGGCACGATCGCCGAGCTCTACAACGACGCCAACGGCTTGAAGTGGCCGGCCGCCATTGCGCCGTGCGATCTGCACCTCATCGAGATCAAGAGCAAGGATGAAAAGGTCCGCGAACAGGCGACCGCGCTTTACGGCGCGCTCATGCAGACCGGCCTCGACGTTCTCTACGACGACCGCGAAGACAAGGGAGCGGGGGAGAAGTTCGCCGACGCCGACCTGATCGGCATCCCCAAGCGCATCATCATCTCCGAGAAAACGCTCAAGGATGAAGCTGTTGAAATTAAAGACCGCGCCACCGGCGAAACCAAGATGGTCAAACTCGCCGACTTGGCGAAGGAGCTTTCGTCATACTTCCACGCCGACTGCGATTGCGGCGAGGAACATCAGCACTAACGCGGCAAAGGATTTGCTAAATAACTCATCCCTACCCTTCCCTTATAATAAGGGAAGGGAAAGACGCTGCTCGTTCTAGAAGTTGCTCCATGAATTGTTGAAATCTCTGCCCCCTCTCTTATTATAAGAGAGGGTAGGGTGAGTTATCGGCCGGATTCGATATTAGAAATTAGGTATTAGATATTTTAAAAACATATGCCATACGACACTCTTGCCTCGGATGAGGCGATCAACAAGACGGCGGCCGCTTTGACGGCGAAAAAATACAACGTTGCGGTCGTCAGCGACAAAAAAGCGGCGCTCATGAAACTCATGGAAATGATCCCGGCCGGCAGCGACGTCATGACCGGCGGATCGGTCACGCTCGACGAGATCGGTTTTACCGATCTGCTCAAGTCCGGACAAAGCGGCTGGATCAATTGGAAGGATAAGATCTTCGCCGAACAAGAACGGACGAAACAAATGGAATTGCGCAAACAGTCGTCGTCGGCGAGTTATTATTTGGCCAGCGCCCACGCCCTTTCCGAAGACGGCATTCTGTTTCAAGGATCGTATTCCGGTTCGCAAATTCCCGCCTTTGCGATGTTCTCGCCGCACCCGGTTTATGTCGTCGGCTGCCAAAAGATCGTGCCGGCCTTTGAGGACGGCATCAAGCGCGTCCGCGAATATTCTTTGATGATGGAAGACAATCACCAGAAGGCGATGGGGAACGCCGGCAGCGACCTCAAGAAAATGCTCATCACTTTTTCCGACATGGTCGACGGCCGGATCACGGTCATCTTGGTCAAAGAGAAGTTGGGATTTTAATTGCTAAAGAACTTTGTTTCCGCAAAAAGCGCCCAAGGGGGCGTTTTTTGCTTATCTGTGAAGATTGACAAAAGGCCTTATTTATGCTATATTATGGCGTCGCTCTTTTTATTGTTTAAACGCGGCACAATGCGCCTTGCTCGGGCTTGTTGCGCCG
>JAHFIF010000028.1:5128-11315 GCA_023246535.1 bacterium | reverse complement strand
AAGACTGCCGTTGTGAAACACGATGAACCCGCCGTTGCCGCCCCGAAAGAAGCCGTCGCCCACAAGAAGCTTGTTATTGGCGGCGCCGCTCCGGAGTACCACAAGGCCCTCGGCCGCCGCAAAGAAGCGACCGCCCGCGTGCGCCTCATTCCCGGCGGATCCGGAAAAATTACCGTTAACGGCAAGCCGATCGAAGCTTTTTTCACCGTTGAATGGAATCGCCAGTCGATCCTGGCTCCGCTCATCGCCGTCGGCGCCAATGCCGACTACGACGTGAGCGCCCTGATCGAAGGCGGCGGCGTCGCCGGCCAAGCCATTGCGCTGCGCCACGGCATTGCCCGCTGCCTGCTCCTGGTCAACGAAGATTTCCGCAAAACCCTCCGCCGCGCCGGCTTCCTGACCCGCGACCCTCGCGCCAAAGAGCGCAAGAAGCCCGGTTTGAAACGTGCTCGCAAGCGCGGACAATGGGCGAAGCGCTAAACCTAAAACTTTTAAAAACACCCCGCCTTTGGCGGGGTGTTTTTGGTTTTAAAAGCGGGCTCGGGAGGCTTGACAAATTGACTTTTTTATACTAAGGTTAGCCGTTATTGGTCGCTGACAATTTCAACGTGAATAGGAGAACGGCATGCTTCCAACGGACTATGATGCGATTGCAAATGCATTCGACGCTTACGATGCAGACGCTAAAACCGACATCGAGCTCGGCCACGGCAATATCGTTCGCTTACTGCGTTTCACCGGCGACTGCCGCGGTCTGCAAATTCTCGATTTCGGCTGCGGCACGGGCAAGGTGAGCCGGTATCTGGCAAAGTGCGGCGCCAAGGTCATTGGTGTCGATATTTCGCAGCGGGAGATCGATATTGCTTTGCGGCATGAAGGCAGCGACAATATCCACTACCGGTCAATGACCGATGGGTACATCAACTTTATCAAGAGCGAGAGCCAGGACGCCGTTGTCCTAAGCTTCGTGCTCTGTGCCATTCCCAGCCGGGAAGAGATCGTGCGCGTGCTCAAAATGTGCGCCCGCGTCTTGAAGAAAAACGGCCAGCTCGTCATTCTCAACAACAACATGGAGACCGGCCAGGCCTGCGAGTTTGTCTCGTTCGCCATGCCGCGCCTCGAAAATCCCAAAGCGGGCGATCTGGTGCAGGTCGCGCTCGGCAAGGATCGTTCGCTCATCGTGAACGACTTCTTCTGGAGCCAAGACGACTATGCCTCGATGATCGAGGAAGCCGGCCTCACCCTGACCATCATTTTCGAGCCGATGGCCACCCACTCGGACGGTTGGTTGGACGAATCAAAACGCCCGCCCTTTAAACTCTTTTCCGCATACAAATTCTAGTCATGGCACAGGCAAAGCTGAACTCGACTCGATTAAATCTGCCCAGAGGAGGATATGATGCGCGACAAGACCCTATGGCTTGAGTTTGTTCCGCTGCTCTACTACGGCCCTAAGGTCGAAATGACGGCCCGGACAACAAGAGACGGCACGCGACTCTGTTTGGGACTCGATTACGCGATCCTCGCCCAAATCTACGACCTGACCGAATTTGGCCGCCCGGCACCGACGGTCGAGACGCATCCGCTGCCGCCAAACTATGAGTTGGAGGTATACGGCCGAGCCGTTAGAGAAATGACGCGCACCGATTCGTTCGGCAAGCCGCTGCGTTTCGCGTACGCCAGAGACTTGGCCAAGGTCATGATTCCGCCGGATAGCACGGGATTCTTTGAAAAGGCGATTTTCGCCATGATCAAGGAGCTACCCGGCGATATTCCCATCGTTTTGTACGTCCACGACTAACCCACACGGAACATTTACGATCCTATCACCCAAACCAAACACGCAAAGGAGAACGCCGTGACGCAACAACATCAAATTGACCCGGTAGAAGAGCTGGAGAAAAAGGCCGTCAGCATGCTTCAGGAGGAAGTCGAGCTATCGCTCAGCAAGATCGTGGAAGATCTGGAGAATCGTTTCCAGCTCAAGCGGTTGTATGCCATGGTCTGCATCAAGCTGGCATTGCACATGTACAGCCGCAGCAAGTTCTCGGCCTCAGACCCCCGTCTCCGGTTCCATGGACATGCCACCGAGGTCTTCGTCACCCGGGTCTACGACATGCTGCCGGCCGACGCCCTCAAGAACCTGCACAAGTACGACCCTGAGGTCTACCGAAAATTCATCGAAGGACTCTACGTCAACGTCGACGCGACCCCGTTCCTCGAACCGCCAACCGACTACCGCCAGGACTAGACGCCAACCAGCCTAGCACAACCGCACCGACCGCACTCTCGCCGAGTGCGGTCGTTTTATATACAAAATTTTTTATTATATATAAATACATTCAATTTTCCTATTTACTAAAACCTAAGAAAAAGTGCGGTCGCACTTTTTCTTAGGACATACGTATATTTAATCCATAAAAAAAATCAAAATTGACAATTGAAACATTGACTTTTATCTCTTTAGGTGTAAGTTAATAGCCTCAACGGTTCATTCCCTCGTTCAAACCAACGAAAAGAGGTGCGCCTTGTTTAGAAGAAATAGAAAGCCGCCCGAGAAAAAGATTCACGCCTCGCTCACTGATTTTGCGTCCGACCTGCTGATCGCGTTCGGACTGCAAAAAACGGCAGCCATGAAAAGCCGCAGCGGACTCTATTTGCAGATCACGCCGCCGGAAAAGCTTGGTGACATTGCCGAGATCGCGCTTTGGCGGGGGATAGGGGATCAGCAAACGCCGCTCATCAACTTGAGCTATCGGCATGGCCGTGACGAATCGTACCTGCTTTCCATCGCCTTGAAAAAGCCGATTCAGCCGCTGGCCAGCCTTTTAGGCACGGTCTTAACCGGCGACGCCAAACACGTCCAGGTAACGCGCGATCAGGCGCTTATCGCCATTTGCGCCATGATGAAGTACGTCGAAACAACTCGCTAGAACCCGATCCGCCCGCTTCCAACGCCCCATCCCTCGATGAGGCGTTTTTCTTAGGTTTCGCCTAAGACTTAGGTGAGACCTAAGATGATTGACAAAATTGTGCAGATATGATAATTTTTTTGGCTAATCTGACGCAGTGTCAGACGCAAAAACCGGCGCTAGCGAGCCGCTCACAAGGAGAAATCGCGATGAAAAAAGTAACGACCTTCTTTGACAAAACCCTTCTCGAACGACTCAAACAAAACCCTGAATGGTTCCAGGCCTTCCGTGCGGCGCTAGCCTTTAACGCGCAAGTGATCGCCTTTGGCGTTGATCCTCAATTAATGCGCCGTGTCTTGCCCGCCTCGCGCTGTGGAGAAGGTTTCGACATCTTCATTAGCGGGTGCCACAAGGAAAGCACGGCCTTGGAAGAAGCCTTCAGCCAAGCCGGACGCGTCGAAGCGTGCTTTACGCTCCGAACCAACCATGCGTTGATGTTCGACCTAATCTTCTATCGGTCAAGCGAGAAAGAGGAGTTTGCCGAATTCTTCTTCTACTTCGACAAGGAGGGGGACCCGGGTTCCGCGACCTACTTCTTGAATATCGACAAGGTCGGGTCGAACGATTTTCACTTCGCGCGCGACGCGAAAAAACGAAAGGCGTGATCAATGGTCAAAGGATTAGTTCTTTTCTTACTTGGCAACAACAATGTTCTCGCTCCCGAGAACGAAGCCTTCGTTCGCATGGAGATCGTTGCCGACTATCGGATCTTCCGCCAGTTGACCAACCTCAACGGCGAGACGCCGGAAGGAGGGGAACCGATCACGGAGCTGCCGCGGATCACGGCGACCTACATTCCCGACGGCATCAAATTCGGTCTGTTCGAGAATGATGCGATCGTTCCACGCGACCTCGACGGCAACGGCAACCGCCTCACCTTCATCCGTGCGCACGACCTGCTGCGTTTGCAGGTGCCGAATGACACGCACGAAAGAAACAAAGACCTCATTGCCATGTGCACCGAATTCGACGGCGGCACACCCGTTGTTCTGTACTGGACCTGACCGCAACGCAATAAACCAAGACCGACGGGTACGCCCGCCGGTCTTTTTGCTTTCTATAATACATTGATCAAGCGATGAATTTTTCCTTTAAATACGCATTATTATTGACAAAAACGCATTTTTATGCTATATTTACCCGTTATCGTTCGCTGACAACCACTATATAAGGAGGGCGCCATGCCCGTAACTGACAAATTCTGGTGCCGTTGGGTAATGATCTTAGCCGCCTTGGCATACGTGGCCATTGCAATCGGCGGGTACTTTCACCGGAGCGAACTGAACGTCGCTTCCTACAGCGTTTGGCTGATCCTTTCGGCCATGATGGCGTATCCGTCGAAGAAGCAAAAGCTGCCGAGCTATTACATGGTCATGGTTTGGGTCATTGGAAACGCTTCGCTCGTCGTCTTTTCGCTGGCGCTCGGCGGCTTCACCTACAACCTCGATGCCGCGGGCACGATCGCGTTTTACGGGATCGTTTCCACCTTCGCCGTTTGGGGCGCCGTGGCCGCCGTCACCAAAAAATTCAATTCGTTCATCTTGTTCTACGGCGTGATCCTGACCGACATGGCCTCGTTCTATCCGCAGCTCAAACAGTATTACCAACCGCACGAACAAGCCACGCCTTGGATGTATGCCGGCTGGAGCCTCTGGATCGTCGCCGCGACCATCCAGCTCATCCATGTCGACAAGTTCATCGCCAATTGGCGCGCCAAAAGCGCTTCGCGCCTGAAGCTGCTGCAAACATCGGCAACCTCGCTTGAAAACGGCGTCATGCTCATTGTTACGACCTTCATGATGGCGTACTGGAGCCGCTAAACGTAACCGCACTCGACCGGCCGCCGGCACAACCGCGCGGCTTTTTTGTATTTTAAAACAGGTGTATAATGTAAGCGCTTAATATAATTATTAAATAATTCTCTATGAAAAGATCATATTTGATCGCGATCATCATCGTGATCGCCGCCGTCCTCATCGGACTCTTCGTCTGGATGAGTTATCGAACCCAGGGCCCGGCCGCTTATAATCCGCCCGCTAACGCCAACATGGCGGAAAATACGCCCACCGTCCCGCCGCCCGCGACCAACGGCAATATTCCGTATGTCCCGCCACCGACCAACACGACCTACACGCCGCCGCCGGCGATCAACGGCCCGGTCCTGCCGCCGCCCGCCCCAATCTCCCCGGGGAAAAGCGTTTATCTTAATACCGTGAAAGACGCTAAACTGGGCGATCGTTTAGTGGCCTTTGACGGCATGTCGCTCTATTACTTCACCAAGGATTCGACTAACACGAGCACCTGTACTGGCACCTGCGCCACAACGTGGCCGCCGTACACCGTCGGTTTTGCCGTCACCCCCATCGGCGACGCCAAAGCAACCGGTAAGATCGGAACGATCACCCGCGCCGATGGCAGCAAGCAGCTCATTTATGACGGCGTCCCGCTGTACCGTTATTCCGGCGATAAAACCGATCTGGACACCAACGGACAAGGTGTTGGCGGCGTCTGGTACGTTGTCAAACCGTAATTAGATCAAAAGAAAAGCCGGGTGGCCAAAACCCGGCTTTTTTGTTATCATTCTTCCATGGCTCAGGATCAGACAGTCGCTAAAAATACGCTTTTTTTAACGGTCGGCTCGGTCGTGCAAAAGCTTTTGGCTTTTGTTTATTTTACGATCCTGGCCCGACATTTCCTTCCGCCCGACGATGTCGGACGGTATTTGTATGCGCTTTCTTTCGCCGCACTTTTTTCGGTCATCGTCGATTTTGGCGTCCAACCGGTCTTGATCCGCGCCATTGCCAAGGATCGCTCGCGGGCGCGGACGATCATCTCGAACGCGATCGGAATCAAAACCGTTTTTGCCGTCATCACCGCCGCCGCAATGTTTTTGACGGCGCGTATTTCGGAAAACGACCCGGTAAAGATCGCGCTCATTTCCGTCGCCTGCATTACGCTGGTTCTTGATTCGGTCCAACTGACTTTCTATGCCGTCTTGCGCGGCTATGAAAAACTCAATTACGAGGCGGTCGGCGTCCTGGTCGGCCAATCGATCACCGTTGCGGCCGGCGGCGTGCTGCTGTATTTTAAACAGCCGCTGCCGTTCCTCATGTTTGCTTATGTCTGCGGTTCGAGCTGGAACGCGATCTATTCTTGGCGCATGGCCAAACGCGTCACCGGCGAACGTTTTACCTTGTCTTTGAATCGCGCCGTTT
>JAHFIF010000028.1:0-5118 GCA_023246535.1 bacterium | reverse complement strand
TTTGGTCGGAAATACTGCGCATGGCTTTGCCTTTTGCCGCCGCCGCCATTTTCGTACGCATTTACGCCTCGGCCGATTCGGTCTTATTGAACCGCTTGGGGGGAAACGCCGCGGCGGCTTTCTACGGCGTTCCATACAAATTCGTTTTTGCCTTTCAATTCGTCCCCATCGCCCTCGCGGCCGCGCTTTTCCCGACCTACTCGCGCGAAGCCGGGCAGGGGAAGGCGCGTTTGGGCGAATTGTTCTGGAACGCCGAACGATATCTCATGCTCGTCGCCCTGCCGCTCGTGGCCGGCATGGTTTCGCTGGCGCATCCGCTGATCGTCACCTTTTACAAGACCCAATACCTGCCCTCGGTCCCGATCATGATGATCCTGGCTTGGTGCCTGATCCCGTCTTTTCTCGACTATCCGGTCGGCGCGCTCTTGAACGCCTCGCACAAACAGAACATTCAAACTGCGTTCATGGGACTGATCATGGTCCTGAGCATTGTTTTGAACTTGCTTTTGATCCCGCATTTCGGCGCGATCGCCTCGGCTTACGCCGCGCTCATCGGCAACTCGACCTTGTTCATCGGCGGCCTTTGCTACGCCGCCAAGCTCGCCGACATTCCGTGGAAAAAACTGGCCGCTTCGGCGGCGCGGATCGGCGCTTCGGCGCTCGCCATGGCCCTCATCGTCGAACTGACCGAGGGACGCATAAAATTATATCTCTCCGTGGCGCTTGGGGTCGCCGTTTACGCGCTCGGACTCTTTTTAACGCGCGAGCTTGGCCGCAAAGACATTGAACATTTGCGCAATATCCTGCGACCGCCGTCGCCGGAAACCGCCCCGACGGAATCAGAAATAACCGTATGAAGCTTCTCTTGCTCACTTACGAATATCCGCCATTTAACGGCGGGATCGCCGCTTATCTTTCGAACTTGGTTAAAACCGCGCCCGCCGGCGTTGAAGTGACCGTCGACATCCCCAAGACGGGGGAGCACTGGCTCATCACGGGCTGGCGCCAATTTTTTCGCGTCTGGAAAAACCGCCCCGACATGATCGCGGTGAGCCACGTTCTGCCGGCCGGCTACATCGCGTACAAGCTGATGCTTTGGTTCAAGACTCCGTACCTTGTTTTCACGCACGGCACCGACATTCTGACCGCGCGCCGCAGCGCCTGGAAGCATTTTTGGATGCGCTACGTTTTGCGGCACGCCAAATTCGTCATCGCCAATTCGCGTTTTACCGCCGCCTTGCTGCAAGAAGAAGGCGTGACCAAGATCGAGATCGTCCCGCCCAGCGTGCTGGTCCCGACCATCGCCTTGGATAAGGAGCGGGGAAATGCCATCATCTCCATCGGACGGCTTATTCCGCGCAAGGGTTTTGACACCTTGATCGAGGCCATGCCGGCGATCATCAAAGAAGTGCCCGATGCGCATTTGCGGATCATCGGCCGCGGATCGTACTACGACGAATTGCTGCGTCTGGCGCACGAATTTCATGTGGAAAAATTCGTCGACATTCTCACTGACGTTAATGACGAAAAAAAGCTTGAATATTTGTCTGCGGCGGCGCTTTTTGCGCTGGCGGCCCGCAAGGTCGGCGACGACGTCGAAGGCTTTGGCATCGTGACGTTGGAAGCCTCCGCCGCCGGGCTCCCGGTTGTCGTGACCAATTCCGGCGGTTCGGCCGAACCGGTCGTCGACAATGCGACCGGGGTCATCGCGCCGGCCGACGATCCGGCAACGCTCGCGGCCATCATTGTCCGGTTGCTTAAAGACAAAAATGTTGCGGCAAAATTGGGCGCCGCCGGACGAGAATATGTTTCCAAAGAATACTCGTCCGCCGCGATCGGAAAAAAATTTTGGAGCTTGCTAACGCCTAGGCAATAATTTGTGCCCGAAATATCCGTCATCATCCCAACCTATCAGCACGGCGACACGATCGCGGCGTGTTTGGATTCGATTTTCGCCCAAACGTTCAAGGACCTGGAAGTGATCGTCATTGACGACGGCTCAACGGACGACACGGCCGAGGCGGTCAAGCCGTACCTCGATAAAATTCTCTACCGAAAAACGGCCAACGCGGGCGCGCCCAAGGCCCGCAATACGGGATTCTCTTTGTCCAAAGGCCGTTTCGTGATCTTCGGCGACGCCGATCTTATCTTGAAGCCGGAAATGCTGCAGGCGCTCTATGACGCCCTCAAAGCCAACCCCAAGGCCGCATACGCTTATTGCGGCTTCCGCTTTGGCCTCGGACGCTTCCGCGGTTTGCCGTGGAATGAAGCGCGCCTGCGCCAATTAAACTACATCCACACCTCGGCGCTCATTCGCCGCGAATCATTTCTCGGCTTTGACGAATCGATCAAAAAATTCCAGGATTGGGACCTCTGGCTTTCCATGCTGGAAAAGGGCCTGCCCGGTGTAGCCGTCAACAAGATCCTTTTCTCGGCCAAGCCGCGCAAAGCGGGCATGAGCTGGTGGCTGCCCAAGACCCTCTATTCGCCGTTCTTCAAGGCGATCGGCATTCGTTTCAAGTCGGTGACGCGTTACGACGAAGCGGCCAAGATCATCGCGAAAAAGCACGGCTTGGACCTGACGCCGGCGGTTAACGACGGCGGAAAACTTTGGATCGTTTTTCTGGCCGTCTTTGCCCTCTCGGCGGCCGCTTTCGGCCACCCCTGGCTGGGTACGATCGCCGCCCTTGTTTTTCTCGCCTTAACCCTGGCTGCCAGCTTGAACGACCTGGTCTACGGCGTCGGGGCGATCTTGGCCGAGTTGATTTTTGGCTCGCTGGCCGGACGGACACTGGCGCTTTCCTTTGCCGGCCACGCGCTGCCGCTCCGCCTCGCGCTTTTTGCCGTTGTCGGCGCAGTCTGGGCCGTGCGCGTGTGGCAAAAACGCTTGCGCCTTCCGCCGCAGAATATTCTCATTGGCGTCGCACTGATGCTGGGGGTTGTCGGGTGGGGGATGGTGAACGGCCTGTTGCACGGCGCGGCGCTCGGAAAAGTATTTTCCGATGCCAACGCCTATTTTGCGCTGCCGCTAATTTGGTTCTTTGTATCGGCGGTCAAAAACAGACGCGACCAGCTGTGGTTAAAAAAGATTCTTAAGCAAGGCGCGATCGCGCTTTCCATCGTTACGATCGCCGCCTTATATTTCTTCAGCCATAAATTCATTAACGGCGCCGGCGTCTTTGCCTATAAGTGGCTGCGCGACAGCCGCATCGCCGAAATAACCGCGCTCGACAACGGCACCTACCGCGTTTTCATCCAATCGCAGATCTTCTGTCTCCTGGCGTTCATCATGGTCGCCCTAAGGGGACAGACCCCTTTTCTCCTTGATAAGCGGTCTGTCCCCGTTACCCGTTGGGCCTGGGGAATATTGCCGGTCGCCGCGCTTGTCATTTCTTCTTCGCGCAGTTTCGCGCTTGGTATTGGCGCGGCGATTATCGCGTTGATAATTCTTTTGGCCCTTCCCGTATTTTCTTCGCTATTCGTGCGAAAGCAGGAATCCAGAAAAACAAAAACGTGGATCCCAGCTTTCGCCGGGATGACAAAAGAAACACTGACAATCATAAAAAAAATCGCGGTCTTTGCCATTGCCGGCGCGATCATCTTCATGATCGCCTTAAAATTGCCCTTCCCGGCGCCGCGCAGCCAAAAATCTTTTCAGGAAATGCTCATTTCAAAAAATGTTTCGCAACGCGACGCCGCGGTTGCTTCGCGCTGGAGCCTGATCAAAGTCTTGAACGCGAAAATCATGGAAGCGCCGCTTTTGGGCAGCGGTTTTGGCGCGACCGTCACCTACATGAGCTCCGATCCGCGAATTATTAGCACGACGGGCGGGAGCTACACGACCGGCGCCTTTGAATGGAACTACCATGACATCGTGGTAAAAATGGGCCTCTTAGGCCTGCTGGCTTACGGCTATTTGCTATTTGCCATTTTCCTCGCCCTTTGGCGCTCCGACGAACGCGAACGCAATTGGCTTGTCCCGGCGTTCTTCGCCCTGATCGTTTTGAACGCCGTCAGCCCGTTCTTAAACCATCCTCTGGGAATCGGTTATCTGGCCTTGCTATTTGCGCTCGCCGAACGCCAACGCGGCGAACCCGCCCCGGTCTTGGCCGCTGAACCGGCGCGTGCACCGGCCCCCGCCCTTGCCGGCGCGCCCGGCCTTGCCATGCTGAGCGAGGAATAAATTTGGTATAATAGATTAATATGTCACGCCGCGCTTTTACACTCGTTGAGTTGCTTGTTGTCATTGCCATTATTGGCCTCCTTTCGACGATCGCGATCGTGTCGTTGAATGCTTCCCGGGCAAAATCGAGGAACACTAAACGAATCGCCGATATCAAACAGATCGCCACAGCCTTTACCGCCGCCTATATCGATACCGGAAGTTATCCGGACACAACCGCCGGCGGATTGCATTGGGCTTGCTTAACCACTTCCTGTACCGGCGGCTGGTCCGGCATAACTCTGCTTTCGAACGTTGACAATTTTTTAGCGCTTTACATGTCGTCAAAACCGACCGATCCGCCCGGCGGAACAAAAACTTACGGCGGTTATCTTTTTAACAATAACTGGGGCCCGGCCACCGGACCTTATGACGGGACAACTTTTCCCGCGGGACCATACATTGATTACGTGGTCGAAAATATACCCGGGGTATCTTGTGGGCAAGGGAAAATTTACTCGCTTGGCGCCAGCAATGTTGAGTGCTTGCTTCTTTTAAATCAATAACTTGCCGCATGCCTTTACGCCGCGCCTTTACACTCGTTGAACTGCTCGTCGTGATCGCCATCATCGGCCTTCTTTCGACGATCGCGATCGTCTCGGTTGATTCGGCGCGCGTCAAATCGCGCAACGCCAAACGAACGGCCGATCTTAAACAATACATGACTGCCTTTGGCGTCGCTTATTCGCTTGCTGGCAGTTTCCCGGCCAGCGGCGACGCCTGCATCTCATCGACTTGCACCGGGGCGTGGAACACCGTCGGCCCCGACGGCACGGTCGATGGATTTTTTGGTCCATATTTAACGCCGAAACCGGCCGACCCGTCTGGCGGATCACGCGGCCGCGGCGGGTATATTTTTACCGGCAACTGGGCCGGCGGGTCATCAAGCGGAAATT
>JAHFIF010000110.1 GCA_023246535.1 bacterium | reverse complement strand
TGCTGATCGCCGCGCTGTGCGTGGTGGTGTGGCGCTTGTATCGGCTGGCGCGGCGCGCGCCGGACGACTTTTCGCAATTCGTCGCCGTCGGGGCGGCGGCGCTCATTTCGATCGAATCGTTCATCGCGATCGGCGGCAATATCGGCCTGGTGCCCATGACCGGCATCACCTTGCCGTTCGTTTCAGCCGGCGGTTCGTCGATGATGGCGCACTTGGCGCTGATCGGCCTGGCGCAGGGCGTCTCCCGCGCCGCTTCGCGCACGATTGGCGTTCATGAGGGGGCGACTTGACGGTTTTAAGCCGTTTTGATACATTTCTTCTATCGCGAACCAAGCAACGCCCGTGGCGTTGATTTTAATCTCAAAGGATAATCATCCAAATATGGAATCGATCAAGCTTGAAGCCAAAAAAAGAACGTTGACCGGCAAGGCTGTTTCGCAATTGCGCGAAAAGGGCTTGCTTCCGGCCGTCATGTACGGCAAGGGAATGGAGTCGCAGACGCTGGAAGTTGCGGAGCAGGCTTTTCTCAAGGCCTACAAGACCGCCGGCGCTTCGACGCTCATCGATCTTGTTATCGACGGCAAAGAGAACAAGGTGCTGGTCCAGGAAGTTGCCCACGATCCTTTGAGCGACAAGATCACGCATGCCGATTTTCACAAGATCTCGCTGACCGAAAAGATGCACGCCAAGATCCCGCTTGTCTTCGTCGGCGAATCCCGCGCGGTCAAGGGTTTGGGCGGCGTCCTCATCAAGAACGTCGACGAGCTCGACGTTGAATGTTTGCCCAGCGCTTTGGTGCATGAAATTCCCGTTGATATTTCCTTGCTCGTTAATTTCGGCGACATCATTCATTTGAAGGAAGTCGTTGTTCCGCCGGGAATTACGGTCAAGCATTTGCACGGCGAAGACCCGATCGTTTCCGTCGCCGAGCCCAGAAGCGAAGAAGAAATGAAGGCGCTTGAAGAAAAACCGGTCGCCTCGGTTGACTCGGTCGAGGTGATCAAGAAGGAAAAGGCTGAAGGCGAAGAGGGCGAAGCCCCGGCCGGAGGCAAGAAGGAAGAAAAGAAATAACTTTGAACACAAGCCTCCCCTCGGGGAGGCTTGTTTGTTTGTCCCGATCGATTATATAATTGACCCATGTCGGAACTCATTGCGTATTTAAAAGGCCATTGGCGGATCGTTGCCATCATCGCGGGCGGCGCGTTGCTTGTAATTTCGATCGGGTCGTTCCTGATCCTCGCCGGCATGCGCAGCAAAAGCATGGCCCAAGCGCCGGCGGCTGGCGCGAACGCGAATGCGAACGTCAACGCGCCGGGCGCCGCGGCGGCGGTCAAAACCTACGCCGGCCTCTACGCCGTTTCCATCGATAATCAAGTTGACGCGCGGCCGGCGGCGGGAATAAACCAAGCAGCCTTTGTTTATGAAGCGCCGGTCGAGGGCGGGATCACGCGTTTTCTGGCCTTCTTCGAGCGCGGCGCCCAAGCGCCGACGATCGGACCGGTCCGTTCCGCGCGGCTGTATTTCTTGGATTGGGTCGCCGCTTGGGGCGTCGGCGCCTTTTTCCATTTTGGCGGTTCGCCGGAAGCGATCGCCAAGATCGCGGCCACGCCGTCGCTGCACGACATTGACGAAGACGGCACGCTCTCGGGCGGCTCGTTGTTCCGGCGCGATGCAACGCGATTGGCGCCGCATAACGCTTACACCGCTTCAGACGAAGCGGACAAGACGGTTTTCGCCCAAGCCGGGACGATCTCGACCTCGGCCTGGCTCATGGAGGATGAGCCGGATATTTCCGCGCGCGGCGCCGACGGCGGCAAAGTCATGCCGGGACTCAGCACTGATCCCGCGTACAATCCGATTTGGGTCTATTCGAGCGCGACCAACATCTATACGCGGACGATAAAAGGCCAGGTGGAAAAGGATGCGAGCGGCGCGCCGATTACGGCCAAGAATATCGTTGTCATGTCGGCGGATGTGAGCACGATCGACGGCGTCGGGCGCTTAAAGATCGGAACTTCGGGGAGCGGAGTCGCGATCATTTACCGCAACGGCCAGAGCGAAGACGCGACGTGGAACGAATTCACTGACAAAGTCGGTCCGCCGGTTTTTACCACCGCCAAAGGCGCGGCGGCGGTGCTGACGAACGGGAATGTTTGGATTGAAGTGGTAAAAAAATAACAACGGATTTTTTTATAAACGCGCGTCGTTTCGTGCGGAACGAAACGCGCTATGCTCGGCCCGATCCATATCGGGCCTGCGCAATGTTTATAAAAAAATCCGTTGTTATTTTTTTAATGTGGTGGTGAAAAAATAACGGTGTCAGTAATTTTACGAACGCGCGTCGTTTCGCTTCTCGGGCGAAACGCGCTACGCTCGCTCGCTGGAAGCTCGCTGCGCGATGTTCCTAAAATTACCGACACCGTTATTTTTATAGGTAGGTGGGGGAGAGGGAAAGGGGCTTGACCGGTTGATGAAAAACGTTTAAGGTGGGCGGTCCGGGTTCTTTCCTAACCAACCAAGAAAGGCAGAGAAAAGACAATGGAGATAAGCGAAAAGATCACGACAGCAACGGAGATTTTGCGGCGGTGCATCGGGGAAAAGGGCGTGTGGGCCGATCCGAGCCGGTATCGGTGGCAGTGCTGGACGCGCGACCTGGCGTTGGCGATCATGCCGGCATTGATCGAGATCGGCCAAGCGGGGGTCGTGCGGAAGCATTTGGAAAACCTCTCGCTCCAGCAGCGGCAGAACGGCCAGATCCCGATCCTGTTTCTCGACCGCACGCTCCCGTTCCTGTTCGAAAAGGCGGCGTCGAGCTTGCGCCAGCGGCGCCTCAGCTTCATGCTCGGACGCTATTTGCGCAACGAGCTTTGGAATCTGACGCCGGGCACGAAGGATTCGGAAATCCTGTACGTGGTCGGCATGCACGAGTATGCCAATCGCACCGGCGATCGGTCGCTGCTCGAGCGCTACGGCTTGAACGTTGAATTGGCCGTCGCCTACATCGAGAATGAATTGATGGGCGCCGACGGTTTGGTGCGCGGCTGCGACTGGCGCGACACGATGGAACGTCAGCTCGGCAACACGCCACTCCTCACCAACAACTGCCTGCTCTTTCACGCCTACGACATGATGGGCGCCAAAGGCAAGGCGATCGATCTGCGCGACGCCATCAACGAGCACTTCTGGGGCGGCGATTCGTACCTCGACTATGAGGGCAACGATTGGTTCGATCCGCTGGGCGGGGCGCTGGCCGTGCTTTACGGCGTGGCGCAAAAACGGCGCCATGAAAGCTTGGCGGCAAGTTTCCGTTCGGTGGATACGCCGCACGGGGTCGCCATCAAGTGCCGCCACAATCCGACCTCCGACGAAGAACGCGCGGTCATCGAGCGCACGCAGGGCGTCGTGGTCTGGCCGTTCGTGGTCGGCTTTTCCGTGATCGCGCTCGCCAACATGGGCGAACGGGCAATGGCCGAAGAACAATTCCGCAAGCTTTCCGCGTTGGAAGGCTTCCGCGAATGGTACGACCCGGCGACCGGCAAGGGGTACGGCGCGCAAGAGCAGCTTTGGAGCGCCACGCTCTTTCTGCGCGCGGCGCGCGCGCTTAACAAAGCGTAACGAAACGACGAACGGCTAGCGAGGGAACACCCTCGCTAGCCGCTTTTTATTACTCACACGTAAAACCCCGACCGTTAGGTCGGGGATGTAGACG
>JAHFIF010000109.1:534-3794 GCA_023246535.1 bacterium | reverse complement strand
CATCATGGGTAACCCGGCGCGGATAACCAAAGGATCGGGCCTGAAAGGCGCCGAGGAGCATTGGCACTATGCCGATGGATCGGTGCTTACTTTCCACAATCGGCTATTGAACCGAGTGGACGTGAGTGGCAGGAAAAACCCGTAAATAAATATTCTGGCTTTCCCTTCAATAAAGTCTGTAGGGGCGGCGCCGGTACTTTCGGAATAAAGAAATCAGCAAGAGGCCTGCCACAAAACCGCCGATATGCGCAGCGTAGGCGACGCCGCCGGCCTTGGGATCGGCGGGAACCAAAGTTTGACTTAGGACCTGCCAGCCGATCCAAAAGATCAGAAAAAACCAGGCGGGAAGACGTACCACCGTCAAGAATATTCCGAACGGCAAGAGCGTCTTGATGCGCGCGCTCGGATAGAGAATTAAATACGCGCCGAGGATGCCGGACACCGCTCCCGAAGCCCCGATGGTCGGTACGGTCGATGACGGTTGCATCAGGACGTGGGCACTGGCGGCGAGGGCCCCAGTCAGCAAATAGAAAACCAAGAAACGCAGATGTCCCATGCTGTCCTCGACGTTGTTGCCGAAAATCCACAAATACATCATGTTGCCGACGATGTGCATCCAGCCGCCGTGCAAGAACATGGAACTTACCAGCGTCGCATAGCGGCCGGCGGGCAAAATCCCGTGCGTGATCGCCGCCGGAACAAGTCCGAGCTGGTAGATCAGCGCCTGCTCCAAGCGCGGATCGACCATGACCAGCGAGAGTTGATAAAGAAACACTGCTACGTTGGCCGCGATGATCAACAACATAACGACGGGCCACAGCACCGTTGGATTCTCGTCGCCGATGGGAATCAAGGCGTCACTTTCTTCCGAAAAAGGATCGCGCGGCCGGGACCGACGGCGGCCCGAGGCCGAAGCGAAGAATCTTCCATGTGGAGCGCCACGGGCACGCCCGTGGGGCGGAATCCTGAGCAAGAGCCCCCGGCCCTAGCCGGCGCTCGAGTCGAAGGGTTGGCTGCACGACTCATGGCCGTAGCTTCTTCAACTTCTCTTGCCGCCTGCGTTCGGTTTTGGACGGCCGGTTGGGATTCCCGCCGCGCATCGGACGCGCCGTTGAGTTTTCGTTTTCGTCTTCCGTGGACGGCCGTTCGAGGTTGCGGAGAATGTCATTAAACTCGCTTGCGTGCACGGCCGCCGCGCCAAACTTTTCTACGGCATTGCACACTTCCCGGTCGGAGGTCACAACCACGCAGCCGTTGCCCTTTTGGCGCGCGATCCGAACGATCACATCGTCGGCCTTCTCTCCCTGGCGCGAATAAACAATATTGATACCGTCTCGTTTTTCCTTAGCTTCATGGGCCCAGCCGGAGCGCCAACCGTCGAAAACAACAGTAATCTCGAATTCCTTCATCGTTTTGTAGATTGACAGCCGGTGAATCAGCCAGTCGCGCTTTTGCTCCAGCGCGCCGCGCATTCCTTGATCGCTGCCGATCAAATTATAGCCATCAATAATAATGTCCATTTTTTAGGGCGGCCAGACCCGGCACGGGATCTCGCCGGTAGAATAGTGGTTTTGTTTACCAGTTGTCAAAGTAACAAAAAACAGGTAGAAACAGAGCGATTTTATCAGAGAGGTTTGCGCGGGTTGAGCATCGTCATAAAAAAAGCAAAAAGAATCAACGAGTTGCCACCGTATCTGTTCGCCGAAATCGACCGCAGAAAACGCCAAGCATTGGCCAAGGGGGTCGATCTGATCGACCTTGGTATCGGCGATCCTGATATTCCGACGCCGCCGATCATCGTCGAGAAACTGATCGAAAGCGCGGGCAAACCGGCGAACCACCGCTACCCGAACAGCTCGGGAATGGCGGAGTTTCGCGCCGCCGTGGCGAATTGGTACGAGCGCCGATTCAAAGTGAGACTGGATGCCGAGAAGGAAGTGGTCTCGTTGATCGGGTCGAAGGAAGGCATCGGTAATATGGCCGTCGCCTTCGTCGAGCCTGGCGATGTCGTCTTGGTCGCCAGCCCCTGCTATCCGGTCTATCACATCGGCACGGCCTTCAACGGCGGCAGAAATTATTTTTTGCCGCTGAATAAACAAAACCAGTTTCTTCCGGACCTGGATTCGATTCCCGCGGAGGTCGCCAAACAGGCCAAGCTTCTCTGGATCAATTATCCCAATAATCCCACAGCGGCGGTGGCGGACAAGGATTTTTTCAAGAAGGTCGTCGATTTCGCCAACAAAAATAACGTGATCGTCTGCCACGACGCGGCTTACACCGAGATGGGATACGACGGCTATCGCCCGATGAGTTTTCTCGAAGTCGACGGCGCCAAAGAAGTGGCGATCGAATTTCATTCCCTCTCGAAGACTTTTAACATGACCGGCTGGCGCATCGGCATGGCCGTCGGCAACGCCGACCTGGTCGGCGGTCTGGCGCAAGCCAAGTCCAACTTGGACTCCGGCATTTTTCAGGCCGTTCAAGAAGCCGGCATCGAAGCGCTGAAACTGGGCGACAGCATCGTGGAGCCATCGCGAGCGATTTATCAGGAACGGCGCGACATTTTGGTCGATGGCCTGCGCGCCGCTGGACTCGAATGCGAAAAACCCCGGGCAACGTTTTACGTCTGGGTTGCCGCGCCCAAAGGTCTCTCGTCCGCGGATTTCACGACAAAGTTACTCGAAGAAGCCGGCGTTGTGACGACTCCCGGAAACGGCTTCGGCGCGGCCGGCGAAGGTTACGTCCGCTTTACCGTTTGCGTCGGCAAAGAAAGACTAAAGGAGGTCGCGGAAAGAATCCGGCGCGTCAAGCTCTAGGAATCTTTCCGGCTATGGGCCCCATGGTAGATGCCGTAGCCCACCAGGTTTATATCGGGATCGGCTCGAATGTCGGCAACAAGAAGGAAAACTTCTTGGAGGCCCTAACTCGCGTCGCGAAACTTCCGGACACCCGAATCCTGAAGGAATCCTCGCTCTATGAAAGCGAACCGATCGGTGACGCCAAAGAGTGGTATGTCAACGGCGCCATCGAAATCGAAACCAAATACAAGCCCGACATGCTGTTAACAAAAATCAAGAACATCGAGCGCGCCATGGGACGGAAGAAAATCAAAAAGCGCTGGGGAGCGCGCGTCATCGATCTCGACATCCTGTTATACGACACCGCAATCATTAAGAAGAAAAACCTCAAGATCCCCCACCCCGAGATGTCGAAGCGTAAGTTTGTGCTGATTCCGTTGAGCGAGATCGCGCCGCAAGTTG
>JAHFIF010000109.1:0-524 GCA_023246535.1 bacterium | reverse complement strand
TCCACCTCTATCACGCGTAGTTCGGATCTATGCCGTCGGGACGGAACCGTTGCTACTCCGGCTGCTATTCATAGTTTTCGTCGCCTATATTTTGATTTCCGTCATCAAGGCTTACCTCGCCGGACGCAAATCCGGCAAACGCGGAGCTTCGAAGGACCCGGCTGGCGAAGAAATGGTCCTCGACCCGCAATGTCAGGTTTATGTGCCGAAGAGAGACGCGATCTTGCAGGCGGGAAACTATTTCTGCAGCCGTGAATGCGCGAAGCTTTTTCTATCCCGCTAGCGCTTGCAGTAACTTTTCCTGCACACCGTCGAAACCGCCGTTCGACATCACCAATAGGATATCACCCGGGACAGCGTTGCTTGCGACGTAATCGGCGATCTCTGAAGCTTTTTCAATGACCCTAGCGCGGTCGTCCCGGGTCGCGCGATTGATTTCTTCAACGACCTTTGCCACCGACAGACGATCTTGCTCGGGAATTTTTTCGGCCAGGTAAAGACCCGCCACCACGACCCGGTCCGCC
>JAHFIF010000108.1 GCA_023246535.1 bacterium | reverse complement strand
CGAATGCCGTGTCATAGGCTCCGGCCAATCGTCCGTAAAAAGTGTTGTGCTGCCCGTCGTCAAAATGAATGAGGCCGGCGACCTGAATCGTGTTATCGGGAACGATGCCGATGCCGACGTTGCCATTCAGAAGCGTTTGCGTGACGGCATTGTTTCCGAGCACGACCTGGTTGGACGCCGTCACTTGGGCGCCGTTGCCAATGGCGGTTGAATTGGTGACGCCGTTAACTGAGGAGTTGGCGCCGTAGCCCAAGAACGTGCTGTTGGACATGGTTTGAAGCGAAGTTACCGAGTTGTAACCCGCCCAGAAACCAACGGCCGTGTTATCGATGCCAGTGGTGTTTGAAGCGAGGGAAAAATAACCGCTCGCGGTATTGTTATTGCCGGAAGTGTTGGAGGTGAGCGCCGAGGCGCCGCTTGCGGTATTGTAGCTGCCGGTGTTGCTATAGAGAGCCACATCGCCAATGCTGACATTGTAGGAGCCTGAGACGTTATTATACAAGTTTCGCCAACCAACTCCCGTATTATAGTTGCCATTGGTAATGGCGTTACCGGTCTGGATGCCTAAAAAAGTATTGGAAAGGACCGGATCGAAGTTGATGAGGCCGGCGACTTGAATCTTGTTGTTCGGCGTCGTGGTGCCGACGCCGACCTTGCCGTCATTGGCAATGAATAAATATTCCGGGTTCGTGTCCTTTGATGACAAGGAGAGGCCCATGGAATCGGTTCCGAGCGCGGCCACTTGCGCGTACGCGTTTCCGCCGGCGTAGTTCGGGTTAAGCAACAACGTTTTGCCGGAACGAACGACGGTGATCCATCCCCCGTTGACATGCAGCGCCGAACCGGGCGTAGCCGTGCCAATGCCGACGTTGCCGCCGGTCGGATTCAAAATAACGTACCCCTTTGTTCCGCTTGAAGTAGAATCGATCGTCATGTTGCCGCTCGCCGTGCTGTTACCGTTAAGCGTATAACCGGCGGCGTTGATTGCGCTGGTCCATGGCGTTTGCGCCCCGCCGCCGGCGGCGGCCCAAATCGTGTTGCCAGCTCCGTCAGTTTGTAAATACTGTCCCGCCGCGCCGCCGTTGGCAGGAAGCGTCAGCGCCCAATTTCCGGCCGCCGGCAAAGTATCGATCGTCACGACGCCGGAGCCGCTGCCCGCAAGCGAAAGTGTACCGGCGGTGGATCCGGCCGTGCCCAAAGTCAGAAGAGCTGCCGGCGACACGTTGCCGATGCCGACCAATCCCGTCGCGCCGATCGTAACGTCGGCCGCGCCGCCAGCGGTGGCAAATTGCATGAGATCAGTGCCGTTATTGTACCAAATGCGACCGCGACCATCGGCGGTCGTGCCGTGGTCAAAAGAAATTTTACCGACGCCGTTGGTACCAGTAACGACCATGATGCCGCCATTGGCTGCCGCGGCCGGGTTGCCGATGTGTAATTTGTAATCAGTGGAGTAGCCGGCGTTGTACGGCGTGTTCGAGCCGATCGCGGCAATGCCGCTCACATCCAACGTGGTCGAAGGCGCAACGCCAAGACCGACTTTCGAGCCAGGATAGACGTAGACGTTGCCATTGAAATCGGCAGCGTAGCTTGAAGCGCTGCCGGTCGAGGCATACAGACCAACGCCGTTCGTTGATTCGCCGGAGAGACCGAAGAGGCCGGCATTGTCGGCGCCGCAAACTTTGGCGCCGGTGCAGTTGGCATCGCCCGTGCTTGCCGTGTCGTATCGTCCTTTGCCGGTCAGCCACGTATCGCCGGCCTGAGCGGCGGCGCTTTGCGCCCAAACCGGACCGTTGATCCCGGTCATGCTCGGCGGGTTGGTGCTCGGCTCGTTCCAATTAAGAGCCAAAGTGTTTTTGATCGCGAGTCCAAAAACAGCAATCACGCCGACGACCACAACGATCATTGTGGCGCGGAAAAACAAAAAAATGTTCTTGGACCGCTTTGACCCAAGACGATTAATTAACGGACGCTTGATCATAAAACTTTTGTTAGTTATTTATATTTTAGCACAGACGCGAAAATTAATGCATTAATTTTCGCGCTTAGTTATCCCCAAAATAATTCGTCCACGCGCAAACTTCAAAATGTGTTATAATATAAAAACTAAATCTAATACCATTTAATATGAATGGGATCAAAACCATGTGGATTGCGGTCGCCGCGGTTGCCGCTGTCGCTTTACTTATCGTCGGTTACGCCTGGGGCGCGAGCCGCAGCAGTAATGCTTCCATTCTCAGTTTAGGCGGCGGCAGCTATGCCACCGGTTACGCCGCCGGCATTGCCGATGCGAAAAAGAAACTTAAGGAGAGCGGCATTGTTCCCAGCAGCCCGGAGCAGGTCACGACTCTTTCCGGCACGGTCAAATCGGTGGACGCCGACCGCTTTGTCATCAAAGCCAATCCGGTTTCGATGAACCCGCTTGATGCCCAGGGACCGACCGACCGCACGATCGTGGTGGGGAGCCAAACCAAGATCACCATCCGCGTGGCCATGACCCCGGAAGAGTTGAACGCCGCCATGAAGGCCTTCCAAGCGAATATCAATTCAAAGAAGCTCGCCATCCCGCCAGCGCCGTTCACGGAAAAAACCGCGTCGATCTCCGACATCAAAATTGGCATGGTCGTGACGGTCACGGCCGCCGACAACATCAAAGACGCCGCAACGATCAACGCGACCGCGGTCAGCTTTGACGCCGTTGCGAAAGAGGGATTTGCTCAGACCGGCATCCCCGCCACCGGCGCACCCGTCCTCCCGCCCCCGGTTCCGCAAAATAAATAATTCGACCAAAAAAATAAAAATACCGCCACTGGCGGTATTTTTATTTAATTCACATCGCTGACCAATTCACAATGACGCGCCGTTGCCTGACCTCACCCTACCCTCTCCTTTGTTAAGGAGAGGGGTTAGAAACAAAACCGACCAAGAGGGTGCGGGCGCGGAACTGAAGTCATTCGACATTCAACCTACTTCCTATCCTTCCGACCTCTGATCACGATCAAGGCGCCGATCGGGAGGACCGTCCAAATGAACGGCGCCGGCTGTTTGGCAAAAACGATCTGCGTCACCCCGGAAAGATGGCCAAGCGCAAAACCCGACATTGATGACAGCACGATCGAGGTCAAAAATCCGATTTGCACCACTGAGAGGATCAAAACGTCCCACCACGTTCCCCGGCCTTCGGAAAGATGCTGGTGAAAAGCGCTTTTCGACAACAGCAGGAACAAGAGGACGAAAACAGTCATGAACGCCGCCAAATAAAAGACCGTGTGGTTCAACGGCGTTCGCGCCTCGATCTTGTCGAGGAACGGCGCCGCCGAAAGCAGGGCCATGGTCATGTACGAAGAAACAATTTGCACGACGACGCGCGCCCGGCCGAGGGTGAGCCCGTAAAGGAACGTGGCAATGACGAAGAACATGATGATGAAAATGTCCCACGTCGGACTCGACGGATTGAAATACGAAAAAAAACCTCGGACCGTCGGCGTCTGAACCGTCGCCAGCGTCGTTGTCGCGGCGCTAATGAACGAAAGCATAAGAAATATGTTTAGGAAGCGTGGCGCAAATCTTCCAGCAGCTGTTTTTGTTTTTTGTTGAGTTTCTTCGGCACTTCAATGTTAACGGTGACCAACTGGTCGCCGCGGCCGTCGCTCCGGAGGCGCGGCACGCCGCGTCCTTTTAATTTTATCACAGTTCCGGGTTGCGTGCCTGCGGGTATCTTTATTTCCACCGGGCCGTCAACCGTTTCCACCGGCACGGCCGTGCCCAGCGCCGCGTCGGCAAAACCGACGCCGATCTC
>JAHFIF010000107.1:2089-3953 GCA_023246535.1 bacterium | reverse complement strand
AGGATATCAAAGCCATCTTCCCGGGCATCAACGACTCGGAAGCCGAAAGCATCAAAAAAATCGCCGAAAAACTCAGCGAACCCGATTATTTTGAAAAGATCGTCAAACCAATGCTGCGTCTAAGTGGCGGAGCACGAATTTTGGCCCTTGAAACCGCGCTCAATCGGGCGAATGAACAGGCCAAGAAAATGCGCCTCGGCTCCGGCGAACGCGTCGCCGCCCTTGAGGCCAAGATCGCCCAACAGGAACAAAAACTGGTTGATTCAGGAGCGGTGGCGCCGGACCACTTTTTGAACCGCGACATCGGCGCCTCCGAAGCGCGGCTGGCCGCGGTCAGAACGCAACTGGCGGAGCTTAACGCTTCCGCCGACAAGAACCGGCGCATCAAACCCAGAACCGATGATTTGGACGAGGAGTTGGGCACGCTGTTAGTCGCGGCCGGCCATCTGGAGGCGGAAGAGAAGAAAGAAGCGGCCATCCTCGAAGACCTGGTGGCGCGCCGGGAAAAAGTCCGCGCCAAAACCAAGACCGGCGACGATGACCGGGCGTACGCCGATTATGCCGGCGGCTCGAACGACGAGCACGACCGCGAAGAGGCGGAAATAGCCGAACTGGAAAAAGAATTTCCGCCGGGCACCATCGTCAAAGTCGAACGCGGCGATAAAACCATCGAAGACGGCTGGGAGGTTACCGCCGTCAAAGACGGCCGGGCCACGGTCATAAAGCATGACGAGGAGTATGAGAAAAAATATCCGGAAAAATTCAAGGTATGGAACAAACGTGTCCGCTTGAGCGTGTTAAAGAGCTGGCAAACGGCCAAGACCGAAGCGGCGGGCAAAACCGAGGCCAAAGACGCGTTGGACGAATACGTGGACCAAGCCAAAGCGCTGCTGGAAAAAGACGGCGAACTTTCGCATCACAGCCTCATGGTCACGCTTAAAGTCGGCTATAACCGCGCCGACGCCATTTTGGCGCGCTTGGAAAAAGACGGACTGATCGACCCCAAGGTCGGCACCAATCCGCATAAGAAGGCCGTGTCGAAAACGCCGGTCTCACCCGCCGCCGGCGCCGCGCCGACGGCCAGCGAACCGCCCGAGCCGCTGGATTTTAACGCCCGGGTGGCGGCCGATGTTTTTGAAGGTTCGCGAACCGAGCGGCCGGACATTGATCAACGCGAGGTCGTTAAAGAAGCGCGCGGCGAGGTTCGCGACATCTTGGCAGCCAGAAAAAACTTTTATGCCGCCGGCATCGAAGACGGAACAGTTTCGCTTGATGAGCTCAATGATCTTAAATCCCGCCTGACCGACGCCGGGCCGGAGGCCGCCGTCCGCAACGTTTTAACCGCCAGCAAAGACCGCTCGCTGCGTCTTGGCGGGAGAATGCTGAAAGCCGTTGAACCGTTCACGGCCGAAATATTTGGCGACATTATCAAAGACACCGACGAACTGATCAAACAGGCCAAAGAAAAAACGCCCGACGGTGCGAACCCGCCGTCGGCCGAACCGACAGCGGAACCAAAACTTGACGCGACACCGGATAATAAAGAGGCCGAGACGGCAAAAATGATGGCCGACGCGCGCGAGGTCATCGGCATGATCGTTTCCGCCAGTGACAACCGCGATCTTGACCAGCTGGTCGAACAGCGCAAAAAAGTGACCGAGATCGAACCCGATCAATTGGAGGACGAATTGGTAAAAAGAGCGATCATCAACGAGGACGAAAAAGGAAAACTGACCAAGGACGAACTTTTCATGCTGCGCTACGAACTGGCAGCGGCTTATCAAAAGCTGATCAATAAAAAAAGTTCCGAAGGCGTTCCGGTCGATTTTGCCGCCGAACTGAGCGCCCAGCTCGCCGACCTTCC
>JAHFIF010000107.1:0-2079 GCA_023246535.1 bacterium | reverse complement strand
CGAAGTAACGCGCGCGCTCGATCAGGACGCGGCAAAAAATCTGCCGATCATCCAAAAGAGCCTGGCCAAAAAAATCCGCGCGTTGAACGGCGCGCTCAAAGACCGGGAGACGCCGGTCAGGAAAGACGAGCTCGTCGAAACGATCGCCGCACAGACGGCCGGCGAAGGCCGGGACGAGGCGAAAAAAGTTCTGGCAACCTATTCCCGCCCCGAGTTGCTCGGCTTTGTCAATAAACTGATCGATGAACTGGACGAAAACCTGAAATACGCCGCGGAGCGCGCCGCCGCCGCAGAAGCAACGCCGGCGGCAGTTGAGGCGCCGCCAGCGGACGAACCGACACCGGCCGCCGAACCGGCGCGCGCGGAAGCCGCGCCCAGCGTTGAGCCGGCGGCGGAAATCGAGGCTGACGCTGAAAGCAAAACCTCCGTAACGGTAAAGAAAACATTGAAAAAAGCCGCTGATAAATTCCGCGTTAAGCTGCCGGATACGCTGACCAAGAAACAGATCAGGGACATCCGCGCGGCGATCGACGTCTTTAACATGCAAGATCCGGCCCTGCAAAAGAATGAAGATCAGATCGCGCGCACCGGCGACCGGCTCCGCGAGATCTTGGGATAACAAACAACGAAAAATAAAACCGTCCCGATGACCATCGGGGCGGTTTTATTTTCCTTGCCTTTTAAACTTCCCGTTCAATCTCGATCAAGCGGTTGTATTTCTCGACGCGTTCGGAGCGCGAGAGCGAGCCGGTTTTTATGTAATCGGCGTTCACCGCGACGGCCAGGTCGGCGATCGTCGTGTCGGCGGTCTCCCCCGAGCGGTGCGAAATGACCACCTTGTAGTCGGCCATGCGGGCGAGGGCAATGGCGTCCATCGTTTCGGAGAGCGTGCCAATTTGGTTCAGCTTGATGAGGATCGCATTGGCGGCGCCGCGCTTGATCCCCTCTTCCAAACGCTTGACGTTGGTGACAAAGAGATCGTCGCCCACCAGCTGCAGCTCGGTGCCGTAGCGCGCGGTGAATTTGATCCAGGCTTCCCAATCGTCTTCCGCCAAACCGTCCTCGACGGAAATGAGCGGATACTTCTCCTGCCACTTGGCGTAGAGATTGATCATTTGATCCGAGGTCAAAGTTTTCTTATCGGCCTTCAAGATATAGCGCTTGGCTTTGGCGTCGTAGAACTCGGTCGAAGCCGGGTCGAGCGCAATGGCCACCTCGGCGCCCGGCTTGTAGCCGGCTTTGGTCATGGCTGAAACCACCATCTTCATGGCAATTTCGTTGCCGCCCAGGGTTGGCGCGTAGCCGCCCTCGTCCCCCTTGCCGGTATCAAAACCTTTTTCTTTGAGGATCTTTCCCAGCGCGTGGAAAATTTCCGCGCCGCAACGAACGCGTTCCGCCATCGTCTTTTGCAGCGGCACGATCATGAATTCCTGAAAGTCGACCGTCCAGCCGGCATGCGCGCCGCCGTTAAGGACGTTCATCATCGGGATCGGCAAAACATAGCCCTTGATCTTGAGGCCGAAACTCTTGCGGATAAAAGCGTAGAACGGCAGTTTGGCCGATTCCGCGCCGGCGCGGGCGGTCGCAAGCGAAACCGCCAGAATGGCGTTGGCCCCGAGTTTTTCTTTATTCTCGGTGCCGTCCAACGCGATCATCGTGGCGTCCAACTTGCGCAGGTCGTTGGCATCCATGCCTTTGACCGCCTTGGCGATCACTTTGTTGACATTATCAACAGCCTTAAGAACCCCCTTGCCGCCGTAGCGCGCGCCGCCGTCGCGAAGTTCCAGCGCTTCATGCGAACCGGTCGAAGCGCCGGACGGCACCGACGCGACCCCGACCGAACCGTCCGCCAAAGTAACCGACGCGCGCACGGTCGGATTGCCGCGCGAATCCAATATTTCCCAAGCCTCCACCGCTTTGATCTTTGCCATGTTTGTTTCTGCTTAATTATAACAAGCGCATTATAACGATTAGCGGCAAGATTGGCAAAGCCGCCGCCCGAATGTCGAATATCTAATGTCTAATATCTAATCCGGAAATATAGATACATTGACAACATGCCGTCTCTGAGGCGGATTA
>JAHFIF010000106.1:3441-3955 GCA_023246535.1 bacterium | reverse complement strand
GACGGATGGGGTTGAGGTGACGGATAGATACGCAAACAACATTGCCAGCCAGAAAAAGAGTTCGTATTCGGTGTACCAGCGGGCTTGGCGGGACCAGGCGATTTGCCAGTAGGAAAAGGCAGTGAAGAAGGCGGTGAGGAGGGCAATGGCGTTGCTCTTGAAAGTTTTTTTGGCGATGAGGGCGAATAAGCCGACGACGAGTAAGCCGGCGAGAGCGGAAAGGAGGCGGAACGGGGTGGCACCAAAGGTTGTCGCGTCCGGGATCATGACTGTGTCGTTCGAGGTTTGAACGGCGCTTTTGTTTTGCAAATATTCGATCAGCAGTTTGGTTGGCGCGCAGTACATGGGGCAGAAGTAGGTTCGGCCGGAATCGAGGACTTCGGCGAAATTATTGGTTCCGTGCTGCAGGCCGGAAATAACGGCGTTCACGGTATAGCCTTCATCCATCCAGTACGATTGCCGGCCTAAGTCTTCGAAACGAAAAAACGCCGCGCCAAGGAAAATGGCGAGGAAG
>JAHFIF010000106.1:0-3431 GCA_023246535.1 bacterium | reverse complement strand
TGGTTGTAAACTAGCATTATTGGTTGTTCCTGTCATTTTCGTATGCCGGAACTCTCCCTACCCTCCCTTGTTCCAAGGGAGGCTGCGTACCGGCCTGCGGAGACTGACTCCTACCCTCTCTTTGCAAAAGAGAGGGTAGGGTGAGTTCCGTCGTCCGCCGCCCAATATGGATTGGACCCCCGACGTGCGCTCGGGGGTGACGGATAGGGTTAGATAACCATGATTTGACACATGGACGCGGTTAAGCCATAATTATTACGAACTTATCCATAGGAGGGTAAAAGCGTAATTTTTTTATGAAAAATTTGATTAAAACAGGAGTAACGGTTTCGGCGATTGCGATTTTGTCGCTCGTCGGATTCACCGCGGCCTTTGACTACGGTGGCGGCGGTTCTTCGGGGGGTTCGGGATGGACTGATCCGCGCTGCTATACGCCGGTTAAGCCGCCGTTTGGTGGGTTTCGGTTTTTGGGCACGCCGGGCCACGATGTGTTTAGTCGCAATGTTAAGTTTGACATTGATGGCGGCGATGCCGAGTTCATGATGGTTTCCGATAAGCCGGATTTTGACGGCGCGACCATTGAGCCTTACTCCAAGTCCAAGGCTTGGACGTTGTCTTCGGGGTTTGGTAACAAGATGATTTACTTGCGCTTCTTCAACCACTGCAAAATTCCGACCAACGTTTTTAGCTGGTACTTCAACTACCGCATGCCGGGCCGTGTCTTGGGCGCGCAGACCTATGCCGATGGCACGCTGCTTCGCGGTTCCAACGGGAAGGTCTATATCGTCAAAGGCAATACCTTGGTTTACATCCCGAGCCTCAACGACCTCATGAAGTACGTTGGCAAGGAAATTTTGAAGGTTGATGATGCGATCATTGCCGAATTTGCCACGATCAATGCGCCGCAGCCGGCGGTTTTGGGCGCGCAGTCGATTGCCAACGGCACGCTCGTCCGCGGCAGCGACAAGAAAGTTTACGTGATCTTGAACGGCAAAAAGGTGCACATCCGGAGCTTGGATGAATTGGCCAAGAAGTACTTGGGCAAGGACATCCTTGATGTTTCGGATGAAGTGCTGGCCCAATACTAACATTCGCGTAAGAACTAAATTTCAAAAAACCCTGCGAATTTCGCGGGGTTTTTGTTATTTTTGGCATGGTTATGGGGTTTTGGGGTTGACAATTGGCTTGTTTTGTGATAATGTGGCGCGTCTTGGTTGTTTTGAACACAAAGGAGGAATTGACGATGCTTGGAACATTGACAACGCGCGATCGGTTGAATCCGCACATTAGCTGGGATCGATATGGCAAGTCGGAATCCAATATTTTCGTTGCTCGCGTGGGCGTGGAAGTGGAGGGTGCCGGCGGAAGAAAGGTTCGCCGGTTGGCGATTGCCGTCGGCGAACGGGCGTATGTGCTGCCGCTTTGGAGCACGGTCCAGTCGGCGGACGTCTGCTTCGACCAGGGCTACGTTTGGTTCGGCTGGACGCCAACCCAGGAGGGTTACCAGAACGTGGTCAATTCCGATGCGCACAAGTGCATTGTGGTCTTTCGGCCGGACGGGGAAGTCGAGGAGTTCCGCGGCTTCATGGCCCAGATCATCGGCGGCAAGGTGTTTTCCATTCGTCCGTACAATTGGGACGATCCCGCCGCCACCACGTCGTCCATTCTCGATCCGCAAGTGGCGGTGTGGGGCGACACGCAGGGGCCGCAATTTCCCGAGATCCGCTGTGTCGTCGACGCGGGCGGCGTTCCGGTCTACATGGCCAGGAAAGACGGGCGGTACTGGGGCGATTACCCGGTGCAGTCGACCAAAGCGGTCATGCAGCACCCCGACACGGTGCTGTTCGAAGGCCGGGCCGAAGACTGGCACATGATCTCGAAGACGCCCGAGGCGCTGTCGGATGAACATGGAGTCTACGGCGTGCCCTCGCGCATGCTGATCATGCCCGATGGCACCCCGGTCTACGGGATTAGCGACAACAAAACTGTGACTATTTTCCGTGGTCGTTCCCCGGTGGTGAAGGGCGACCTCATCGCCTTTCATCGGCGCGAGTCCGACCAGGTTCTCACCGTGATCGAACGGACGCCCGGCAACGGACGCAAGATCCACGAATTGCGCTAACGATACGCGCCGACGAAGGCGGCACCAACTTTGGTGCCGCCTCTTTTATTTTCCGCGTTAAGCCTGCGGAGACAACCCTCACCATATCCTCTCTCCGCCGCTGGCGGAATCTGCGACCCGCGCTCGGGAGAGGTTTAATATTCCGCTCCCCGCATCCGCAAGGTTAGTCCGGCACCTCCCCCGGAGCGGGGGAGGATACAGGAGAGGGTGATCAGTTCATGCATTGACATGCCGCGGCAAGCGGATATACTGCTTTATTGACTCTTACTCAACGTAACCATTTTTTATGAAACGATCAGCAGTCATGGCGGGAATTTTTTCGGCGGTCATTCTGGCGCTTGGCGTCGGATTGGTCAGCGGCGTGCCGGGGGCCAAGGCCGGTTCGGTCACGCCTTCATTCACTTCGTTCTGCGTCGGCTCACCGAGCGTTTGCGGGACGATCACGATGAGCGACGGCAACACGGTCACGATCACGGTTCCTTTTGGCACCGACGTGTCCAATTTGCGCACCGATTTTACGTTTAACGGGCTGGAAGTTTGGTCCAACGGGATGCAACAGTACAGCGGCGACTCGAGCATGAATTTTAGCTCGCCGGTTGTCTACACCGTTTACACCTGCTCGCAGCAGATGGCGCTAGCGTCCGGCCGCACGAAAATGGCAATGGTTGATCCGGGAAATTTTAATTTCAACATGAACATTCCCATGCCGCCTCCGCCGCCGGCTTGCTTGAGCACGGCGTACACGGTGACGGTTAACGTTGCCAAGCCGGTGCAAATTACGGCCTTCGGTTTTACTTCGCCTTCCGCGACCGGTTCAATTGATCAGGACGCGAAAACCATTAGCGTCACCGTTCCGGCCGGCACCGACGTGACGGCGCTGGCGCCGACCGTTGTTTTTGACGGCGACAATGTTTATCCGGCCAGCGGCGCGACGCAAGACTTTACCAATCCGGTCACTTACACCGTAAATTCTTGCCGCTACACGCTGGCCAAGAAAAAGTTGAACATCGCCGTTACTGAGCGTTGCGGCGTGCCGTACGTTGTCACCGTGACCGTGGCCGCGCCGCCGGCGGCGGGCGGCGGCGGTTCCACCGGCGGCAGCGGCTGGGAAGACCCGCATTGCCGCATGCCCGTGACCGCGCCCCAAGGCGGCTTTAGCCTGAGCGGCGTGGGCGGCAACAACGTGACGAGCCAGAACGTGACGCTCGCGTTAAACGGCGGCAACGCCAACTTCATGGAGGTTTCCAACAACCTCGACATGAGCGGCGCCACCGTCGAGCCTTACGCCCCGACCAAAGCCTGGACGCTC
>JAHFIF010000105.1 GCA_023246535.1 bacterium | reverse complement strand
CGCCGCGCGAATTCGCGCGCCTGGTGCAGAGCGTTTTTAGCCAGGCGACGCTGCGCCGCTATGCCTGTACGGCGCAGCGGACGATCTACATGCGCCCCAGCTGGAAAAAGATCGTGGTTAAAAATAGCGACCACCTGCTCACCAAGACGCAATACGACGATGTCTTGGTGGCCGGCGGCAAGACCGGATACCTGGGCGCCGACGGCGGCTGGAATTTGGCGGTCGAGCTTAAAAGCGCCAAGGGCGCGCCGCGCGAAGTGACCGTCGTCCTCATGGGCGAACCAATGCTCGCCATAAGCGAAGCCGACGCCCACGCCCTGGCCCATTGGGCTTGGGATAATTACACGTGGAAATAGTTTTTCGATGACAAGCGCGGCGTTTTGTCTTAACCTGTGACAATATGAATGCTGATACGCCGATCGGGGACATCGGGCGCTACGGGAAGGCGCTCGGAAGCCGGTTCAAGAAGCTGGGGATCAAGACCGTCGGCGATCTTTTGCTGCATCCGCCGATCAGGTATGAGGATCTTTCCGAGGTTAAGAAAATTTCCGAACTCAAGGCGGGGGAGACAGTGACCGTTCAGGCGACGGTCGAACTTATCGCCAACCGGCGCACGAGCGCCAAGCGGATGGTGCTGACCGAGGCGCTCCTGGATGACGGAACGGGAAAAATTTCCGCCATTTGGTTCAGTCAGCCGTATCTCGCGAATGTCTTAAAGCCCGGCACCAAGGCGTCGTTTGCCGGCAAGGTGTCGGCGGATTACGGGCGGCTGCAACTTACGAGCCCGGTTTACGAACCGGGCGACCGTTCGGTTCATACCGGGCGGGTCATCCCCATTTATCCGACCACGGCCAACCTGACGCAAAAGCACATTCGTGCGGCGGTTGCCATGGCCTTGCCGGCGCTCGCGGAATTCATCGATCCGCTGCCGGAGGCGCTGCGCGAAAAATACGACCTGATCACGTTTCCCGCCGCGCTTCACGAGATCCATTATCCGGAAAATAACGCCAAGCTCGATCGCGCGCGCCGGCGTTTGCAGTTCGACGAATTGCTGCTGCATCAGCTGCTGGCGTTGCGGATCAAGAACGCGGTCAAAGCCGCGGTCGGGATCGCCGTGGCTTTCAATCAGGAAAAAACCAAGGACTTTGTCGCCTCGCTTCCGTTCGTATTGACCGACGATCAGAAAAAAGCCGCCTGGGCCATTTTGCGCGACATGGAAAAAACCGAACCGATGCACCGGCTCTTGGACGGCGATGTCGGGAGCGGAAAAACGGTTGTGGCCGCCGTGGCGGCGGTCAACGTGGCGGCCGCCGGCGGACAAACGGCGATCATGGCGCCGACCGAGGTATTGGCCAAACAGCACTACGAAACCTTCAAGAAGATCCTGCCGGCGCATGAGATCGCTTTGCGCACCAACGTTTACAAAGAAGGGGAAGAAACGGCGGCAATCATGATCGGCACGCATGCCCTCTTGGAAGACAGGGTGGTTTTGGAAAATTTGACGCTGGCGGTCATCGACGAACAGCATCGTTTCGGCGTCGAACAGCGGCAGGAGCTGATGAAGAAACGGACGGACGGGCGACTGCCGCACCTGCTCACGATGACGGCCACCCCGATCCCGCGCACCCTGCATTTGGCGCTCTACGGCGACCTGGATATTTCCTTGTTGCGGGCCAAACCGAAGAACCGTTTGCCGATCATAACCGCGGTTGTCGGACCGGAGCATTATAAGGAGGTTTACGCCAAGGTTCGTGCGGAGATCGGTTTGGGCCGCCAGGCGTTCTTTGTTTCGCCGATCATTGATCCGTCCGACACGACCGGGGCCAAGTCGGCGACCGAGCTTTACGAAGATCTTTCGAAAAGGATCTTTAGCGATTTGTCGGTCGGCTTGCTGCACGGCCGCATGAAACCGGCGGAGAAGGAAAAAACCATGGCTGATTTTGCGGCGGGAAAAATTCAAGTGCTGGTGGCGACCGCGGTCATTGAGGTCGGGATCGACGTGCCGAACGCAACCGTCATGGCGATCATGGGCGCCGAGCGTTTCGGGCTGGCGCAATTGCATCAGTTCCGCGGCCGCGTCGGGCGCAGCGCTTACCAGTCCTGCTGTTTCGCCATGGCGGCGGACAATCCGTCGAGCCAGCGGCTCAAGGCCTTTGCGCAATGTACCGACGGCTTTGATCTGGCGGAACGCGATCTGCAATTGCGCGGTCCGGGCGAGCTTTTTGGCACGCGGCAGTCCGGGATCGAGGAGATGAAATTCGCCACGTTCACCGATCTGCGGTTGGTCGAAGATTCGCACGAAGCCGCGGCGGGGCTCTTGGCCGCCGACCCGGAATTGGCTTCGGTGCCGCAGCTCAAAGAAAAGATCGAGCACCACGAACAGGCGGCGCATTTGGGGTAGTCGGCTTCGTCCGCCAAGCGCCGGTTTGACCGCGGAAGAAAAACGGAGTAGCATCATTTTTGGAGAGATATTTCCGCTGATGGCGGATTTTTTTCTTTGGAAAATTGGAAAAAAGAAGGAGCAAAAATGAAGAGTAGGGAAATTTTGGTAAGTGAAAGCACGTTTTCGTCTTGCGGACCGGTTTGTCCGCTTTGCCACGTCGCCGTCGGCGTCTCGGAGAGCGACCGGATCGAAGCGCACGGCATCGTCTGGCACGGAGCGTGTTTTGATCGGCTGCCGGTTCCCGTTGCGGTCATGGCCGGCATCGACGCCGTCCTCGACGATCTGGCGAACGAACTGGCCGACGGTCCCGACAAAAACCAGCTCGCGTCGATGCATGCTCATTTACGCCGCGACGCGGCCAAACATCGGAGCCCGATCGGTTCGGTCCGGCGCAATGTCGGGATCGTCGTGCGCAAGCTCACGGACATGCAGGATGTTCCCCGGGCGCGCGGCAGCAAACGCTTGGTGGGCTTGCTCGCGTCCTCGATGGAAGCACTCAAGAGCATTGTCGCCAAACACATCCCGAACCGCCGCCAGGTGTTGCAGCCGCGGCTGTGGGCGGGTTTGGCCGTCGGATCGAGTGGTATGTTCTATGATCGCCGCGACGATGTCGGCCGCAAACGACGGGCGTCGTAAAAATAAGCGCGCAACGCAAAAGGCCGGGCAATGACGCCGGCCTTTTTTATTTTATTTATAAAAACAGCGCGCTGTTTTTATATTCGCATGATCGCGTCGGAAATGGTTTTGGCGTCCGGCGGCGAGACGACTTTTTTCAGCCCGAAACGCAGCGCTTCGGTGATGCGCCGGTCGGAGGCGCGGACGCTGCGGAGTTCGCCGCCCAGGCCGAGTTCGCCAAAGGCGCAGAGGTCGGCGGGGAGGGCGGTATTTTTCGCCGCCGAATAGATCGCCAGCGCCACCGCCAGATCGGCGGCCGGTTCGCGCAGTTTGATGCCGCCCACCACGTTGACGTGGACGTCGGCTTTGCCGAGCGGCAGACGGGCGCGCGAGGCGAGGACGGCGACGATCATCTGCAGGCGGTTCATGTCGAGTCCGGAACTGCGGCGCACCGGCGCGGAGTAGGTTGAGGGATGGACGAGCGCTTGTACCTCGACCAGCATGGCGCGCGAACCCTCGACCAGGCAGGTCATGCACGAGCCGGGCAAGACGTTGCGTTCGCGGACAAAAAGTTCCGAAGGGTTTTTAACTTCTTTAAGACCGTTTTCGTCCATGGTGAAAACGCCGATCTCTTCGGTCGAGCCAAAGCGGTTTTTTTCGGCGCGCAGGATCCGGTAATGCGATTCGCGATCGCCCTCGAGCGACAGGACGACGTCGACCAAATGCTCGAGCGATTTGGGTCCGGCCGTGGCCCCGTCCTTGGTCACTTGGCCGATCAAGATGAGCGGCACGTTGTTCGTTTTGGCGCATTCGGTGAGGATGCCAGCGCTGGCGCGGACCGCGCCCAGCGAACCGGCGCCGCTGCCTTCGGCGGTCATGGTTTGGATGGAATCGATGACC
>JAHFIF010000104.1 GCA_023246535.1 bacterium | reverse complement strand
AGGGCGGCGACGCGCTTTTACGCTCGCTCGCCGCGCGCGCCGAGGCGCCCGATTCCGAGGCGGTCAGGGCGGAAATTGCCGCCTTTGTTTCCGATCGCGCGGAAAAGGTTTCGCAGATCGCCGGGGCGGAAAAAGAACTGACCGATAAGCTGATCGAATTGCATACCGTTCGCAATCGCTTGCTGGGAGAGGTGGAAAGGCTGGTTGGCGAGCTGGGCGACGAACATGAACGCGTCCGCGTGCTCCGGTTAAGGCTCGACGAGGCGGAAAAGGCCCGCGCCGAGCTGATCGCTGCAAAAAGCCAGATAAAAGCGCTGGGACTTGACAAAAAGGCTAAAATGATGTGAACTTCTTCGTGATAAGGAGGTGCCCCATGACGCCCTCAGGGCTAGCGAAAGTACTTGTTTTTCCCGGTGTTATTGCACCGGTTCAGGGATCGCCAAAATCCGTTCTTTCCAAAGAAAACCCCGTTGCCAAGGCTTCGACCGTCACATCCATCGACGGCCAAGCGCGCGTCGACCGCTGTTTTGCCGACACGCTCGGCTGGAAAACCAATGTTGTTTCCGTGCTTAAGGCGGTCGAAGGAATGATCTCGGTCATCGTCGAAACGCCGTTGGCGCACAAGATCGACCCGATCATCGCCATGGCTTGTCCGACGGTCGAGATCTGTGGCCGCGAAAAGCTCTTCACCAAATGCTCGGTCGTCGACGTCAAAGTCCGCGACGGCTATCTCGAGCTCCTGATCGAACCCAGCGCGGCCTATATCCTGAATTGGATCGAGGGCGCCGAACACGCGCTGTTGGCCGTTTGGATGGTCAAAGTTCATGTCGGCGACCGTCCCGCGATCGAGCTCATCAATCAGTTCAACGAAATCGGAGAACCGCTGCGAAGGAATTCCGAAAGGTCGTCGCGCTAATGCGACCAGCCGAAACGAAAAGCCGACCTCCCGCGAGGCCGGCTTCTTTAGTTTTACGATCGGTCCTGTTTAAATGTCCAAGTTCTTGACCGTCTTGGCGTGCGTTTGAATGAAGCGCTTGCGCGGCTCGACTTCGCCGCCCATGAGGACATCGAAGGTCTCGTCGGCTTTTTCCGCGTCTTCGATGGTGACGCGCAGCATAAGGCGCGATTCGGGGTTCATCGTCGTTTCCCAAAGCTGGTCCGGATTCATTTCGCCCAAACCTTTGTAGCGCTGGATGACGACGCCGCCCGGCGCGACGATTTCGCCGGTCGGCGATTCGCTGCCGGCTCCTTCGGCATCCGCCGCTTCTTCGGTCTTGGCTTCTTCAGCTGGTTTTTTTCCGTTCGCCGCTTGCAATTTGCCTTTGGCAACGGCCATGGCTTGGAAATCGGCAATGGCCTTGTCGCGCTCCGCTTCGGTGAAGCTGTAGCGGACGTCCTTGCCTTTGGCCACCCGGTAAAGCGGCGGGCAGGCGATGTAAAGATGGCCGGCGGTGATGATTTGCGGGAAGTAGCGGTAGAACAGGGTGAGCAGCAACGTGCGGATGTGAGCGCCGTCGACGTCGGCATCGGTCATGATGATGATGCGGTCGTAGCGCAGCGAGGCCAGGTCGAATTGCTCGCCAATGTTCGTGCCCATGGCGATCACAAGCGAACGCAATTCATTGTTTTGCAGCATTTTGTCGAGACGCGCTCGTTCGACGTTGAGGATCTTGCCGCGCAGCGGCAGAATGGCCTGGAAGTCGCGGTTGCGCCCTTGCTTGGCCGAGCCGCCGGCGGAGTCGCCCTCCACAATATAGAGTTCGGTTTGGAGCGGATCGCGGCTGGAGCAATCGGCGAGTTTTCCCGGCAGGGTCAGGCCTTCGAGCACGCCCTTGCGGAGAACGGTTTCACGCGCGGCGCGGGCGGCGGCGCGGGCTTGCGAAGCCAGGACGCATTTTTCCAAAATGGCGCTGGCATCGCGCGGGTGTTCCTCTAGGTAGGTGGCAAAGGTGTCGCCGAAGACCGTGGTCACGGCGGTTTGCACCTCGGGGTTGCCGAGCTTGGCTTTGGTCTGGCCTTCGAATTGCGGGTCTTTGACCTTGACCGAGATGACGCAAGTGAGGCCCTCGCGCACGTCTTCGCCGGTGAGGTTGTCGTCCTTTTCCTTGAGGAAATTTTTGGCGCGCGCGTAGTTGTTCAGCACGCGGGTGAGCGTCGTGCGGAAGCCGGAAACGTGCGAGCCGCCCTCGGGGTTGTAAATGTTGTTGGCGAAAGCAAACAGCGTTTCTTTGTATTCATCGGTGTATTGCAAACCTAATTCCACCTCGACGTCTTCGGCGACCTTCTTAACATAGAAGACGTTCTCGTGCTTCGGCTCCTTGTTGTGGTTGAGGTGCCGGACATAGCTCGCGACCCCGCCTTCGAAATAGAAAGAATAGGCCTGTTCGGGTTTTTCCCGGAGGTCGTGCAAATCGATGCGCACGCCGGCCGTGAGGTAGGCCTGCTGGCGCAAATGGTCGAGGATGTATTTCCAATCGAATTTGGTCGTGACGGTAAAGATGGAGGCGTCGGGATAGAAAGTGATCCGGGTGCCGCGTTTTTTGGTGCTGCCGGTCGTCTTGACCTTGGCCACCGGTTTGCCGAATTTGTATTCCTGCATCCAAACTTTTCCGTCTTTGAAAACTTCGGCGCGCGTGAGCGTTGAAAGCGCGTTAACGACCGAGACGCCGACGCCGTGCAAACCGCCGGAGACCTTGTAGCCGCCGTCGCCGAATTTGCCGCCGGCGTGCAGTTTAGTCATGACCAGTTCGAGCGCGGAAACTTTGTATTGCGGGTGCAGGTCGACGGGGATGCCGCGGCCGTTGTCTTCGACCGAGCATGAGCCGTCGGCGTTCAAGATGACATGGATCGTGTCGCAGTGTCCGGCCATGGCCTCGTCGAACGAGTTGTCCACAACCTCCCAAATAAGGTGGTGCAAACCTTCGGGACCGGTCGAACCGATGTACATGCCGGGCCGCTTGCGGACCGGCTCAAGGCCTTCGAGGACGGTAATTTGCTTGGCGCCGTATTCGCCGGAATTTGAGGATTTGGTAGCCATGGTGGGGGATTAGTTTGCGATAAAATCAAGGCCTTATCTTACCATTAATGCACCTCGCGGGCAAGGGATAATTGATTGAAAGAATAGCGTTGAACATCCTCAGCCCGAGGCTGATCCGCCTAGGGCGGAAATGTCGAATATCTGATCCGTACAAAAGACTGTCCGATGTCGCGGAATGTCATTTCGATACTAGTTGCTGTAATTTTCTGTTATAATGCAACCATGTCTGAACCGCTCGTCCCTAACGACCTATCGGAAAAACAGTTGAACTGGGGGTATTGGCTGGTCACGCACAAAATAATGCTGCGCCGAATTTTTTCGGTTTTTTTGATCGTCTTCTCGGTCGCGACTTTGGGGTATTCCGGCTACGGTTTGGTCAGAGACATTACCGACGCGCAAAATCGGCTGAACCAGTTGGCCAATCTGGCAAAGTGGCAATTGAATCCGGCGGTGACGGCGGCGCAGGCGCCGCGGCCGCTTTCGTTTTCGAACGCGCAGGTCATTGTCACGCAAGGGAAGTATGACCTGATCGGCACGGTGGTGAATCCCAATCAAAATTTTGCCGCGCGTTTCACCTACCGTTTTACCGGCGGCTCGTTTGCCAGCGAACCGTCGAACGAATTCATTCTTCCCGGCGAGCAAAAACTCGTGGCGCAGCTCGGCGTTGCCTCGCCAACGCGGCCTTCGAACGGGGCGCTGGAGATAACGGGCACGACGTGGGTAAGGATCGATCGGCATACGTATCCCGATTGGCCGACCTTTGCCGCGCAGCACTTGAGTTTGCCGGTCACCGACATTGTCTATACGCCGTCGATCGAGCTGGCGCCGAACAAGCCGCCGATCGGAAAAACTTCTTTTTCCATTACGAATAACACCGGCTACGGCTACTACGGGATAAGAACGCTGGTCGTGATGTATCGCGGCGCGGCGGTGGTCGCCGTCGGTTTTACCACCTTCGACAGTTTGCGCCCGAATCAAACGGCGGCCG
>JAHFIF010000103.1:3000-4071 GCA_023246535.1 bacterium | reverse complement strand
GATCCGCGGCGAGGTCATTCCCGTCACGACGAAAAAAGTCACGCTCATTTGCGGGACCGGCGCGTCGCAAGCGACGGGCGAACACGCGATCGACACCGGCGCGATCGATCGCGCCACCTTGCGCCTCGAGCCCGAAGCCTATGCCAACCCGAAAGCGGTCGCGGCCGTTGAGGCGGCCGATTGCGTCGTCATCGGTCCCGGCGACCTGTACACCAGCATCATCCCCAACCTCCTGGCCAAGGGCCTGGCCTCGGCGATCAGCCGGACCAAGGCCCCGGTCGTCTACAACTGCAATCTCATGAACAAGCCCGGCCACACCGACGGCTTCCGCGTCATCGACTACATGAACGAAATTGAGCGCTTCATCGGGGCCGGGCGGATCGACTTTGTCACCTACAACGACCGCCGTCCCGACTCGGAATTGCTCAACCGGTATTTGCACGCCGAGGGCCGCACGCCCGTTCCCGCGCCGGACGCCAAGGAAATGGAAAAAGCGACCGCGGCCTTTTTCGGCGCCGGTCTGGTCGACGAAACGCCGATCGAACAAAAAAGCGGCGATAAGACGCCGCGCACCTACATCCGCCACGACACGGAAAAATTGGCCGAACTGATCATCGCCAAATGCCTCGGCGGCGTTTGACCGCACCGCCTCATTCCTTGTAGAATTTTTTGAATTTCTTTTCGAACTTTTCCAATTTAGGCACGATGACGAACGCGCAATACGGGTCTTCAAGATTGTGGTCGAAATATTCCTGCTGCGCTTCCTCGGCCCACCAGAATTTCTTCATGGGCGCGACCTCGGTCACGACCGGCTTGGGAAAGACGCCGTCGGCGTTCAGTTTGGCGATGTATTTTTCCGCCTCCTCCTTTTGTTCCGCGCTGTCGTAAAAGACGACCGAGCGGTATTGCGTGCGCACGCCCTTCCCCTGGCGGTTAAGATCGGTCGGATCATGGACGAAAAAGAAGATCGACAGCAGGTCGTTATATGAAATTTGCGTTTTATCGTATTCGAGCTTGACCGTTTCGGCATGGCCCGTCTTGCCTTTGCTCACCTCTTCGTAGGTGGGATTT
>JAHFIF010000103.1:0-2990 GCA_023246535.1 bacterium | reverse complement strand
GAATCCGGAAACGCAGGAGATGACCCCTTTGGTGCGCATGAAGACCGCTTCCAAACACCAAAAACAGCCGCCTGCGAAATATGCCGTGTCATTTTTATTGTATTTTCCCATAGCTGATCCGCGCTTAATTGAGAATTACGACCGCATAATTCAAATATACCGCAAACGCGACCCAGAGCAAATAAGGCGCTAAAAACGCCGCCGCCGGACGCGAGATCTTCGCAAACTCAAAAATCGTCCAGAGGATCGAGAGCCAAAGCGCGACGATCTCGATGGCGGCGAAGGCCGGCGCATGCAAGCCGAAGAACAGGTACGACCAAAGGAAATTCAAGACGAGCTGCAACGCGAAGAAGGCGAGCGCCCAAACGGCCGGCTTTTCCTTCCGCCGCGCCCAAACCAAATACGCGGCCACGCCCATGAGCGCAAAGAGTGTCGCCCAAACCGGACCAAAGAGCCAGTTGGGCGGATTGAGCGGCGCTTTCGTCAAGCCCGCGTACCAGGTCGCGATCGCCGGCGTCGTGAAGACCGCGCCGGCCACGCCGACGAGTTCGCAAATGGCCACCGCCACCAAGCCGCCGAAGATCTTATTTTTCATAACTTTGCTGCTTTAAAATTTTTCCGAGCCGCGCCAGCTTCTTGGCTTTGTGCCGATCGTTAACGCCGGCGGCCAAGGCCTGGGCGATGGCGAGCGTCGTTGCCGCGTCGATCCGCGACGAGCCGACGCCGGCGACCAATTCGTTCAAGCGCTCCTTGCCGACCACGTAGCAATTTTTGATCTTCCCGGTCCCGAGCCGGACCGTCGCCGCCTGCGAAGAAAAGACGATGACCGGTTCGACGAAGACGTCGAGCTTGGCCGCGCGCGCGATGAGCGCGCGCAGACCGACCGCTTCGGACATTGTCTCACGAAAAAAATCTTTTTCAAACCACCGGCCGTTTCGCGTCAAATGCTCGCCGTCAAAGCCGATCGCGCCTTTGTGGCTTTTCACCTCGACGGCGAAAACGCCGTTCGGCGCGACCACGGCGCAATCAATGTCCTGATGCTCATTCACCATCAGCCCGCGAAAAACAACAAAGCCGTCGGGCAAGCGCCCCAACTCGCGACTGACGACCGCCTCGCCAAAAATTCCGCCGCCCAGCCGCGCATTCTTGCGTTCAATGAACCCGACCGCCTTGGTTGCGGCCGCCAGCGCCAGCAGAACGCCGACCGCGCCCCAAAGGCCGAACGAGGAAAACGACGGGGCGTAATAAAACAGCGCGAAAATTGCGGCCAGCAAAACCAGCAGGCTAAAGGCCAGCAGCCCGCGTCGTCTCGCCAAATACCCGTTTGTGCCCCCGAAAACAACGGCCATGGCCTTAGCGCTGCACGCCGTCGGCGCCAACCGGCGGCGCCGGCGGTTTTTTATCGGAGCGCTTGGCGACGGCAAAAATATAAATAATTTCCAAGATGCCGAGCGTGTTGAGGATCAAGAGCCAGACGAACCAGCCCTTTTCGCCGCGGCGGGCGGCGTACCACAGCGCGATCCCCTTCCAAACGATCGTCCACAAGGCAATGACCATGATCGCCGTGGAAACGCCGCCGGCAACGATCAGGAAGTGGCCGAGGTCGTTCAAGTTCGGCGTGGCGGCGGCGCCATTGGCCGACGAGCCGAGCGTGCTGAGCTTGGAAAGCTGGTCCAACGCCGGAATCCCCGTCACAGGCAGGTTCGCCGGCGGAATGTTGGCCGCGGGAAGATTGATTGGGATATTGGTCATACTTTTGGATTATCGGGAGCTTAAATATAAGCTAAGGAGCTTAAAGAACAGCGCCTGAAAGGCAAAGGCGAACACGACGTTAAAAACCAGGATCACGAGAACGACCGGCCGCGCGCCCCACTTGGCCTGCGCTTGCTTGAATTCGTCGACCGATCGCCACTTGTTCCGTTTCCAGGACCACGCATTGCCGCGCAGCCCCATGACCGCCCACCAAAACAAGCCGACGAATGGAACAAAGAACAGGAACGCGCTCCGAACGCCGTTATACGATCCCCACCAAAACGAAAGAGCCGCGGTGCCCCAGTTCCAACCGCCGAGTTCAGGAGGAATTTCCGATCTTCGGCCTTTTCCCGAACGTTCATCGAAAGGAATGCCGGATCGCAACTTGCGCCGCGAGCACATGATCATGATCGCGCCGAGCGGAACCAAGACGACGATCCCTCCGTAACCGGCCAAGGCGTTGATCCTCGTCAAAATAAGCAAGATCTTGTCGTAGATAGCATCTTCCGACGACCTGCAGTCCGTGCAATCTGAAGAATACAGGCCAAGCTTCTCAAAATTCGCGTTACGGACAATCTTGGCATCGTCCGCTTGTCCCCAAACATGGGCCAGGTATCGACCAATATTGCTTAGGGAGAAAATGCAGACAAGCAAGATAACCGCGAACGGAAGGATCGTCAACGCAAGGCCCAGCCTTCGCATTATCTTGTGTTCCGAATACGATCTTTTCCCATCGTCAACCGCTGCTTTTTCACCGACCGCCGTTTTCAATTCTGTTTCCATACGAGACAAACGCCCTTTAAGCGGTTTTATTCAAAACCGACGTGCAGTGCGGGCAACGGCTGGCTTTGAGCGGAATATCGGTCGCGCATTCGGGGCACGTTTTTGTCGTCGGCTCCACAACCGGCTCTTTGCGCAGCCGCGCGATGAGCGCGTTGACCGGCAGCACAACGAAGAAATAGACCGAGAACGAGACGATCAGGAGCGAGAGCAGCGCGTTCAAAAAATCGCCGTAAGGGAATTTACTCCCGTTGATCGTAAAACTCAGCGCGGAAAAATCCGGCGCCTTAAAAATAGCCGCGATGAACGGCGTCAGCAGATCCTTGACGAGCGCCGAAATGAACGCGCTAAAGGCGGCGCCGACGACGACGCCGACGGCGAGATCGACGACATTCCTCCGCAAAATGAATTTTTTGAAGCCTGAGAGCATATGAAGATTATTTAATTTCCGACAGCTG
>JAHFIF010000027.1 GCA_023246535.1 bacterium | reverse complement strand
CGCGCCGGCATGCGCATTCCGGATATCCGTCTGATCTACAATAACGACTTGCGCTTCCTAAGGCAGTTTTAAGATATGCAATTCATCCTTCTCATCATCCTGGCCCAGGCGCTGTATTCGGCGGGCGACACGGTTCGCAAATTCATCTTGCACGGGCAGGGTTTTGATCTGACGCTTTTACGGTCGCTCCCGCTGTGGATCACGCTGGCTTTTTCGGGCGTCGGTTTCGTCATCCAGCTCTTTGTCCTCAAGCATTACGACCTGTCGCGGACGATCACCATTCTGGCCTGCTGCGCGATCGTCTTTTCCGTGGCGCTCGGCGTCATCTTCTTTAAGGAAAAATTCAGCCTGGTTAACTACGCGGGCGTCGCGCTTGCCGTGGTCGCGGTCATCTTAACGCACGTCGGACACAATTCTTAAATTCTATGAACATCCTCGTCTCAGACAAGTGGTTGCGCGAATACGTGAAAATGAAACAAACGCCCGAGCAATTCGCGGCGGCTATTTCGCTGGTCGGCCCGTCGGTCGAACGCCTCGCTTATGCCGGCGCCGCCCTCGACAAGGTCGTGGTCGGCAAGATCGTTAAATTGGAGAAGCATCCGAACGCCGACAAGCTGCGCTTAACGCAGACCGACGTCGGCGGCAAGATTTTGACGATCGTCTGCGGCGGGTCGAACCTGGCCGAAGGACAGCTTGTCGCCGTCGCGCTCGTGGGCGCGCGCGTCCATGCCCCGGGCCAGAGCGAGCCGGTCACGCTGGAAGCGGCAACGATCCGCGGCATCGCTTCCGAGGGGATGATCTGCGGCGCCGAAGAGATCGGCTTGGCCGACCGTTTTCCGCAAAAGAACGTGAATGATAAAAAGGAACTCGTCGATCTCACGGCTTTTGGATACAAACCGGGAACGCCCTTGGCCCAAGCGCTGGGTTTGAATGATTGCGTTTATGACATTGAAGTGACGAGCAATCGTCCGGACGCGTTCGGCATCATCGGTCTGGCGCGCGAAGCCGCGGCGGCAACCGGCGGGGAATTTTTGTGGAAAGAACCAAAGCTGCCAAGAATCAAGAACCAAGAATCAATTTCCAAAAAATTGAAAGTCACGATCCAGTCGAAAAAGACCTGTTCCCGTTTCCAATGCGCGGCGATCGAAGGCGTCACGATCGGCGCCTCGCCCGCGTGGATGCAAGCGCGGCTCGTTGCCGCCGGACTGCGGCCGATCAATACCGTTGTCGATATCACCAATTACGTCATGCTCGAGTTCGGCCAGCCGCTGCACGCTTTTGACGAGGCGGCGGTGCCCGGCCGCGTCATCAAGGTGCGCGAAGCAAAGGAAGGGGAAAAGATCGTCGCCCTCGACGGCAAAGAGTATGCCTTGAAGCCGGGGATGATGGTCGTGGCCAACGCGACGACGCCGCTCGACATTGCCGGGATCATGGGCGGCGAAGCCAGCGGCATGACGGCGCAGACCAAAAATATAATTTTGATCTCGGCTTGTTTCAACGGTCTTTCCGTCCGTCGCACCGGCCGGGCGCTTAATTTGCGTTCCGACGCCGCAATGCGTTTTGAAAAGAACATCCCGCAAGGGTTGACCGCGCCGGCGCTCGCCCGCGCCGCGGAGTTGATCCTGCAGATTTGCGGCGGCACCGTAACGGCGGCCGCCGACGAGATCGTGAGCCGCGAAACCGCGCCGCGCGTTTCGATCGCAACCAAGACGCTGAATGAGAAGATCGGCATTGTTTTGGCGCCGGCCGCCGTTAAGAAATATTTGACCGCTTTGGGTTTTGCCGTGACCGCGAACGCGTCAAAGATAACGGCCAAAGTCCCGTATTGGCGCGTCGGCGACGTTGAAATTGCCGAAGACCTGGTGGAAGAGGTGGCGCGCCTCTATGGTTATCACAAACTTCCTTCCGTCATCCCGCCGGGCGTTTCCGGGGAAGCGCCGGACCCGGTTTTCGCTGTTGAGCGCCGCATTGGCGAAGCGCTGATTGGCGCGGGCTGCGCCGACATGATGAGTGTTTCGCTCGTCGGCGCCGAATTGCTCAAGCAATCCGGCGAGGCCGAGACGCCGGTGGCGCGGATCGCGAATCCGCTGACCAACGACCTTGAATTCTTGCGGCCGTCGCACCGCGCCCGGCTCCTGGAAGCGGTGCGCATGAATGAAAAGAATTTTGTTTCCGGTTCCGGTTTTGAAACCGGAAAGGTCTTCATCCCGTCGGTTGATGCCGAGGAGCTGCCGATCGAACAATTGAGTTTGGGAATTGTTGTCTGGGGCCGTTCGATGGCGACGGGCGGCGGCCGCGACCAAGGCGAGATCTTCTATTCGGCCAAAGGACTTGTTGAACGCCTGGCGGAAGCGCTGCACGTCAAATTGACCTTTGGTAAGGATTTTCCCAAGAATGATTTTTGGCATCCCGGCCGTTCGGTCTCGATCCACTTAGGTTCCGCCGTCATCGGCACGCTCGGCGAATTGACGCCGGACGCGCGCGCCAAGGCAGGCATTGAATCCCGCGTGGCCCTGGCGCTTATCGATTTGAGCGAGCTGGTCAAAGCCGCCAAGCCGTCCGCCGATTATCGCGAGCCTTCGTCTTATCCGCCCATTCTCCGCGATATCGCCTTTGTCGTGCCGCGCAAAACGGAACACGAGTTCATTGTCGCTTCCGTCAAAGCCGTTGATCCGTTGATTGCGAGCGTCGAACTCTTCGACCATTACGAAGGCAAGGGGATCGAGGACGGCAAAAAGAATTTGGCCTATCATTTGACCTACCAATCGGCCGAACGTACTCTGACCGCCGAAGAAGTGGAAATGATCCACGCCAAGGTCGCCCGTATGCTCGAACATAAATTCCACGCCACGATTCGGGAATAGTGACCTGTTACTCAATGAATAAAAACCACTAACTGAATAAGTCGGTGGTTTTTTAAAACGTAAATAAAATTCCGCCCGCCTGCCGCCGGCTGGCGCGGGTGGAATCACCGACACGACGAGGTACGAGGAGTTTGCGCGCTGGGGAGGGAGATTGTAAGAGGGAGGGACAGGCTTCGCGAACTTGTGCCCCTCCCTCTTACAAAAAGAAATACACCACCCAAGCGTCATATATGTTACGCACAGGCATAAGATGACAAACGTAAGGATGTGGGGTATAGTTCCATGATTACTCTTTATCAACAACAATATGAACGAACTTAACTTAACCATGCCGCTCGTGGGCAAAAAGATGCCGGACATCGCTTTTGATGCTTTGGCGAACGACGAGATCAAAAAGTTGAAGGTTTCGGATTTTGCCGGCAAATGGCTGTTGCTGGTCTTCTATCCTGGCGATTTCACTTTCATTTGTCCGACCGAATTGCGCGAGCTCGCCGCCATGTATCCGGCCTTCCAGAAGATCAACGTTGAAGTGGTCGGCGTGAGCACCGATTCGGTGTTCGTGCACAAGGCCTGGCATGATTCTTCCAAGGCGATCAAGGAAGTGAACTTTCCGCTGGCGGCCGATCCGGCCGGCATTTTGTCGCGCTGCCTCGGCGTCTATCTGGAAAATGACGGCGTCGCGCTGCGCGGCACCTTTGTGATTGATCCCGACGGCATCATCAAGTCGGCGGAAGTGAACGACAACAGCATTGGCCGCTCGGGCGCCGAAATGATGCGCAAGGTTCAAGCCGCGCAATACGTGATGACCCATCCCGGCGAAGTCTGCCCCATGAACTGGAAGCCGGGCGAGTCCACGCTCAAACCGGGCCTCGACCTGGTCGGAAAGATATAAACACTGGAAGAAAACAGCTCTTGAAAAAGAGCTGTTTTTGTGCTATAGTGATTAACTATGTACCTTTCTACCTCAAAAGACATTTTGTTCATTGTGCTGGCCTTCGCCGTTTTGTGGTTGGCCATTTTTTTGTCTTGGACGCTTTATTACCTCATTTGCATCCTCAAGGACGCCCGCGATACGGTCCATGGGATCCGGAAAGCGGCCGACGCCATTGAAGGGGCGGCCGACCGGGTTAAGGACAAGATGGGCGCTTTCATGAACATTGCCTCGATCGGCGCCGAAGGCGTGAAGATCTTCATGGACAAAATGGCAACGGCGAAAGGGAAGAAGAAAGGGAAATAACGGCCTAATGTTGAATGACAATACCCCGCTAAAGCGGGGTATTTTGGTAACCGGGCCAATTCGACATTCGATAATATGGCGAGCTTGCCGAACCATTAGACATTCGTCATTTGTCCGTGTAATCTGTAGCCGTATGTCCCGTTTTGTCCACCTCCACGTCCACACCCACTACAGCCTTTTGGACGGCCTCTCCCAGATCGGGCCGCTCGTCAAAAAGGCCAAGTTCCATGGCATGGACGCGGTGGCGATCACCGACCACGGCGCCATGTACGGCGCCATCGAGTTTTACCAAGCCTGCAAAAAAACGAGGTCAAGCCGCTCATTGGCATGGAGGCCTATGTGGCGCCCAAGTCGCGTTTTGAAAAATCCGGCCGCGGCGGCGAGAACGACACCTCGCACCTCACGCTCATCGCCAAGAACATCACCGGTTACCGAAACTTGATGAAGCTCGCCACGCGCGCGTCGCTTGAAGGGTTTTATTACAAGCCGCGCACCGACCACGAGCTGCTGGCCGAACTCGGCGAGGGGATCATCGCGCTCTCCGGCTGCTTGAACGGCGAAATTCCCAAGGCGATCCTTGCCAACGAGCCGATCCGCGCGCGCGAATTGATAAAGAAATATCAAAGCTATTTTGGCAAGGATTTTTATTTGGAGATCCAGCACCACCCGACCGTTTCCGAGCAGGAGATCGTCAACCGCGGACTGTTCAAACTGTCCGAGGAATTCGGAATCCCGCTCGTCGCCACCCAGGACAGCCATTACTTGGAACCGGGGGACAGCGACGCGCAGGACATTTTGGTTTGCGTGCAAACCGGCAAGACCGTTGATGATCCTAAGCGTCTCGACATGCGCGGGTTAGACGTCAGTTTTCCGGCCGGCGCGCTCATGGAAGAGTATTTCCGCGAATATTCCGGCGCTTGCGCCATGACCGGGCAGATCGCCGATACGGTCAATTTGGAACTCGACCTCGGCAAATGGGTGTTCCCGAATTACATTCCGCCGGGCGGCATGAGCGCCAAAGATTACTTGGCCCAATTGTCGCACGACATGCTGGACGCCAAATACGGCGGCAAGGCGCCGCCGGAAGTGGTGGCGCGCCTTGAGTATGAGCTGGGGATCATTTCCAAAAAAGGATACGACCCGTATTTTTTGGTCGTCGCCGATTATACCAACTGGGCGCGGGGGCAGGGCATTGTCTCCACGACCCGCGGCAGCGCCGCCGGTTCGCTGGTTTCGTATTCGATCGGAATTTCCGAGGTCAATCCGCTATTTTTCAAATTGCCGTTCGAGCGCTTTCTTAATCCTTCCCGCCCGTCGCCGCCGGATATCGACATGGACTTTGCCGACAATCGCCGCGAAGAAGTTTTGGAATACGTCAAAGGCAAATACGGCGCCGACAAGGTGGCGCAAATTTGCACCTTTGGAACGATGCAAGCGCGCGCCGCCGTCCGCGACGTGACGCGCGCCCTGGGTTTGCCGTACGCTTTCGGCGACCGTTTGGCCAAGCTGATCCCGCCCGGCGCGCAAGGTTTTGCCATGACGATCGACCGGGCGATGGTGGAAAACGCCGAGCTCGCCGAGCTGGTTAACCGCGACCCGGATGCCAAGCGCGTCATCGATCTCGCAAAAAAGGTTGAAGGCTGCGTCCGCCATTCTTCGGTCCATGCGGCCGGCGTCGTCATTGCGCCGAGCCCGCTCACCGATTTTACGCCGCTGCAGAAAGAATCCGGCGGCGGCGACAAGATCATCACCCAATACGACATGAACGCGGTCGAATCGTCGGGAACGCTTAAGATGGACTTCCTCGGGATCCGCAACCTTTCGATCTTGGGAAACGCCATCAAGCTCATCAAGCTGACCAAGAACATCGATATCAAGCTCGTTGAACTGCCGTTGGACGACGCCAAAACTTTCGAGATGCTGGCCCGCGGGGAAACCTTCGGCGTCTTCCAGCTTTCGGGCGAAGGCATGACCAAGTATTTGAAAGAACTGAAACCGACGGCCATTTTCGACCTGCAAGCGATGGTGGCGCTTTACCGTCCGGGTCCGATCGACATGATCCCGGAATACATCGCCCGCAAGAACAATCCGGCGCGCGTCAAATATCCCGATCCGCGCATGAAGGAGATTACCGACCAATCCTACGGCGTCATCACTTACCAAGACGACGTGCTTTTGACCGCCATTCATTTGGCCGGCTATTCCTGGGAAGAGGCGGACAAATTCCGCAAAGCCATGGGCAAGAAGATCCCGGAGGAAATGGCCAAGCAGAAAGAGAAGTTTTGGAAAGGGATCGTGGCGCACGGCGGCAGCGAAGAGCTGGCCGGCGAGCTGTGGCACTTGATCGAACCGTTCGCGGCCTACGGCTTTAACAAAGCGCATGCCGCTTCCTACGCGGTGGTCGCTTATCACACGGCCTACCTTAAGGCGCACTATCCTTCCGAATACATGACGGCGATCATGACCGCCGAGTCCGACGACCTGGAAAAGGTCGCCGAGGCCGTGGCCGAGTGCGGCCGGATGGGGATCAGCGTTCTGCCGCCGGACGTGAATTCGTCGTTCAAGGATTTTACCTACATCGACGACACGCATATTCGCTTTGGATTGCTGGCGATCAAGAACCTGGGAACGGACACGGTTGAAAACATCATCAGCGAGCGCAAGGCCAACGGCCCGTTCAACACGCTCGAGGATTTTTTGACGCGCCTTAAATTGAAATCGGTCAACCGCAAATCGATCGAAAGCTTGGTCAAGACCGGCGCCATGGACGCCTTCGGCGACCGCCAGGCCATGCTCGACATGATCGAGCCGATGCTCGCCTTCGCGCACGAGGGGCAAAAAGAAGCGCACTCCAACCAGCCGTCGCTCTTCGGCGGCGCTATTTTGGCGCGCGGCACGATCAAATTGCCGGCCGGGGTCGTGACCGCCAAGTCTGACCGTTTGTCGTGGGAAAAGGAGCTGCTTGGCCTTTACGTTTCCGAACATCCGTGGCAGCAGTGGATTCCGCAATTGGGTGAAAACATCATGCCGCTTTCCGTCGCGCTGGCCAAAGAAGAAGGCGCCGAGGCCATCATCGGCGGCGTCATTGTGACGGTAAAAAATATCCAGACCAAAAAGAACGACACCATGGCCTTCGTGAAGCTTGCCGATACGACCGGTTCGACCGAGATCATCGTTTTTCCTTCGGTCTATAAGTTGGGAAGCGCGATGTGGGTCGAAGACAAGCTGATTGTGATCGCGGGCAAGATCTCGAATAAGGACGGCGCGCCCAAAGTGATCGCCGACCGCGCCGAAGTGGTCAGCGAACAGACGGTCGCCCGCATCAGGAATGATTTTAGGCCGGGCATGGCGCGCGCTGACGATGACCGTTTCGGCGGGCGCCGCTGGCCGCGCAAGGAAAAAAAGGTTGTTGAGAGCGCGCCGCCCGCGCAAAAAACGGCAACGGCCGAAGCTAAAAGCAATCCCTTGCCGCCCGCTCAGCCTATTCCCGTTCCATCGGTCATTATCAAGGTTTCTTCATCGGTCGATCCCGCGGCCATGAACCGGTTGCGCGAGCTGCTTGAGAAGCGTCCTGGTAACGCGCCGGTCGAACTGATGTATGTCGAATCCGGTCGCGTCCGCCGCGTGCGCACCGCTTTTTCGGTCGCCGACGGCACGCTTTTGCGCCAGGAGATAGAAAGCGTCTTGGGCGAGGGGAGCGTGAAATAAATTTTACATTAAAGAAGGCCGGCGGAATTGCTTCCGTCGGCCTTTGGCATTTGCGGTTAGTAGGTCGTCAGGTTGCGGATATCGAAATGTCCGCTTCCCCTGATCAGTTGCTCGGTGCAACCATACGTGCAATCGATCGAAACATTGTACTGGTAAGCGATTTCGAAAGCGGCAATTTGCGTCGGATCAAGTTTGCGGTCGTTGATTCTGGTCCCGGGCAGGTAAAATGCCGTCCACGGGATCTCGATTCGCAGCCAGTCGGCCGTGACTTTGCTCTGGGGGATGTCGTACCACCAGAGCTCGTCGGTGGATGCGCCGGCGTCAACGCTGCTGTTCGCCAGGTCGGAAACGGTAAAGCGCAAAGCGGCTTCCGGACGGGGCGAGGCAATGTTGCCGCTGACCTCAAAGGCAATGCCGTTTGTTCCGCACAGGTTTTGCGTTTCCAAGAATTCGCTGCGCAGCGAGAACCAATTGTAGAAAAGATAGTCGCAGTTGCATATCCCGGAAAACATCTTGTACGGCGTGAAGTCGTAATTGACGCTGATGTCGTAGGCCGGCGGCAGGCCGACATTGAGTCCGACGGTCAGCCGCATGTCGCCGGTCGGCGAGTTGGGGCTGTAAATGCCAAAACCGTTCTGGCTGGTGACGTAATCGGTGCTGGAAAATGGCGTGTAGGCGAGTTTGCGATTGGTTCCGATCAGCGAGAGCGGATCCTTCCCCGCATCGGTTCCTGCCGGCGGCATGCAGGCGCAAACCTGGGTCTTGCAGGCGAAAGCGTCGGGCATATCCGGTGGCGTGTCGGCCGCCGCGTCATTCTTGCCGGCGGCGGCGTCGGCTGGCGGCGGTTCGATGATCGGGTCGTTTGGGCGGGCGTCGTTTATGGCTGCCGGCGCCTCGGCTGCCGGCAAAAGCTCGGGTTTGGCATCGCCAAGACCGGGGAGGGTGGCGTCTTTGCCGGGCACAGGGTCGGGCATGGCGTCATTTTTGGCGAGCGGCGCGTCAGGCAAAGTTGGCGCGGCGTCGGTCTGGGGCGATGATGTTGTCACGATCGTCGTTGGGCCGCAATCGCAGTTGCAGCCGCAAACGCCGTTCTCCGCGCAGACGCAGGTGCAGGCGCAGGGCTTGGCCGGGGCGGCGTCGGGTGTCACATAGACATAGACGACGGCTGCGTCCGGGCTGCGCGGCGGCGCCGGCGGCGCGTCGTATTTGTCATGGATCTCGGTCCCGCAGGCGGCTAGGCCAAGGGCGGGGAAAATAGCGCAAAAAATGGCGATTCGGACGTTTGGATTTTTTGTTTTCATCGAGTTTCTCCTGTCGGTGGAATTGTCAGGGGGCAATATTACTTAAGGTGTACTCCCGTATATGATAACGTCAAGTGCGCAGTTTATCGTTGTCGATTTTTGATGTATACTGGATAACTATGGCCACACATCAACCTCCCAATGCCAGCCAGGCATCGGTTCGTCTTTACAAACGCATCGCTTTTACGTTCATCGGCCTCACCTTGGTGCTGTTGGGCGTCGTGCTAGCGGCAACACTTTCGCGCGCAACCATCACGATCGTGCCCAAGCCGGTCACGGTGCGCGCCGAGGTTAAAGTTACCGTCGATACCAAGACCAAAACCGCGGAAACGGTTCCGGGCATGGTCGTTGCCGAATCGGTCAGCGGCCAGAGTTCGGCCAGTCCGGCCGGCACCGGCGCCGTGGTCAAGGGTAAGGCGACCGGCACGGTTCTGTTGGTTAACAAGCGCGCCACGGCGCAGGCGCTGGTGGCCACGACGCGCCTCATGAGCAAGGACGGGGTTTTGTTCCGTCTTAAAAAAGGCGTGAACATTCCCGCGAACGGCGAGCTTAAGGACGTTGAGGTTTATGCCGATCAAGAAGGCTCGGCCGGCGAGATCGGTCCAAGCACGTTTACGATCCCCGGGCTTTCCGCCGATCTGCAAAAGATCGTTTACGCTTTTTCCGAAAAACCGATGACCGGCGGCGTGAGCAATGTGAGCACGGTTGCGCAAACCGATATCGACAAGGCGGTTTCCGACCTTAAGGACCAACTGGTGGCCAAGGCGACCAACGAACTGGCGGCGCAAACGGCCGGGCGCGGCTTTACCGGATCGGCTGTCTTTGTGAACGAGGATGCGCGCTCGGTCTCGGCCAAAGCCGGGGATACAGTCGGCTCGTTTGACGTGCTTCTCAAATTGACCGTGACCGGCGTTTATTACGACAAAGACAAATTGCAGAATTTGGGCTCGGCCGCTTTGCGGGCGAATGTGCCGGGGGAAATGGAACTGGGTTCGAATGATGTGAATACGGCCGAAGTCACCGTGCAGAACGCCTCGACGGCGACCGGGACGGCGACCTTAGATGCGGTTTTCAGCGGCCAGGCGGTCGTCACTTCCGCCAGTCCCATTCTCGACCGGTCGCGGCTGGTCGGTTTGGACGCGAACATGATCAAGGCGTATTTTAAAAGCCAAGACTCTATTGCCGACGCCACGGTTTCCTTCTCGCCTTTCTGGGTGAACCAAGCGCCGGCGGCGAACCACATTACGATCAACATCAAATAACGGTTGGTTTGACTAAGAAAAAACGCAAAAAATCGTCCGAAGTTCGGACGGTTTTTTGCGTTCCGGGCTTGACGCCGAGCCTGTTTTGTGGTAAACATTAATGTTTCGGAAGCGCGATACGGATGTGTCGCCAACGCCGGATCGGTCGTTAAAACGCTTGTACCATGAAAGGAGTACGCCATGCTTGTTTCCAAGATCGCCGCCAAAGAGCTTGTCGTCTCCGGCGGAAAACGGCTGGCACTCGATCTGAGCGAGGCGGAGATCGATTTGTTGGTCCGCATCATCGAACCGCTTTTGGGGCAGGATGTCTATGTGGCCGGGGAGGCTGAGGTAATGACGGTCGCCATCCCCGAAGATCGCCAGCTTTTGGCCTCGGCCACCGACATTGTTGATGACCGCTACTTGGGCGGCGCGATGCAGGTGAACCTCGGTTCTCGATCGTTGAACGCCGACAAGGAGCGGCGAAGAGAATTGCAGGACGTCGTTGCGCTGATCTTTCGCGCGATCCGCGCATAGCAAACGAGCGCCACCTCTCGGTGAACGCTCGTTTTTTAATTTCAGATTTTTAGGCGCCGGCTTCCTTGAATTCCGGAACCAGTTCTGGCAGGAGCTCCATCAGCGTCGGCACGACCTTGTCTTGAGAGGGTTTCTCCGCAGCGATCTTGGCCATGACAGTCTTTATCGTCTCGGCCTTGGCCGCGGCCATTTTTTGACCGCGCTCCGATTTGATCGTCAAACCGGCGTTGAACAGAACCTCGGTCATTGCTTCGTCGTAAGCCAATTCGAGTTTGTTCTTTACCTCGTTGGCGTATTCGGCGCCAACGGCGTCGCGCGCTTCTTGCAAAGCCGCGTGCTCGGCCGCAATCCGTTCGGCCAGCTCCGGACCCTCTTCGGCGACATATTGCGCCGCCGCTTCTTGGGCTTTATCGGATTTGGGTGCGTCAGGGTTGGTGTCGTTCTTCAGCTGCTCGACGGTGGCGTCAATTCTGGCGCGCACTTCTTCCGGGCTCAATTCCGGGTTCATTTCTGAATGGTTCATAAAGATTGGTGTTAAGTTATAGAATAATGATATCATAAAAATGCGTTTTTGTCAATATCTATGCAAAAAAACAAGCCAAAATTGCTGGTGATCGTCGGGCCGACGGCAGCGGGAAAAACGGATTTAGCCATTGCGTTGGCTAAGGAACATAACGGCGAATTGATCGCTGCGGATTCGCGCACCATCTATAAGGGCATGGATATTGGCACGGGCAAAGACACGAGTTTTCCGCATCGCCTGATCGACGTCGTCCGGCCGGATCAAACGCTCAATTTGGCCGATTACAAGACCAAGGCGCTCGCTGCCATCCGTGCCGTCATTAAAAAGGGCAAGCTGCCGATCTTGGTCGGCGGCACCGGGCTTTATGTTTGGGCTGTTGTCGATAATTTGCTTATCCCCAAAGTTCCGCCGCAAAGCAAAATGCGCGAAGAATTGGAAAAGAAAACCGCGCCCGAGCTTTACAAGCTGCTCGCCTCGATCGATCCCGAAGCCGCCAAGGTGACGGGGGAGAATAAGCGGCGGATCGTTCGCGCGTTGGAAGTGGTAATGGTCTCCGGCGAAAAGTTCTCCAATGCCACGCAAAAGGGCGAGCCGCTGTTCGACTGCCTGCAGCTTGGTTTGCTGGTGCCGCGCGAAGAATTGGTTGAACGGATCAATAAGCGGGTCGAGTCGATGATGAAGGCGGGTTTT
>JAHFIF010000102.1 GCA_023246535.1 bacterium | reverse complement strand
TCTTATTTCCTCCAATTTATTTATAGAGAGTCGGCTGGTTACGCCGATTTGTGTTGGTTATTGGCAGGCGGCGATTTTTACAGGATTCGCTCCGTCTTGCCATGTTGGTACGTTGCTGTTGGTGAGGTCAATCCTCTTCACTGCTTGGTTGAGGCTGTATCCAGTCGCACCTATTGGTTGAGCACCAGTTGGTGTCTCATTCGTTTTTGTGCCGACTCCCCAGACAATACAGTGCTCCATAGAGTATCCGCCCCACGTTGTTCGAGACGGTGCACTGATGTTGCTTGCTTCAGAAAGAAGCGTGCCACAGCAGCTGGTGTTGCCTTTGGCATCGATCGTGCAATTGAGGACCCATTCTATGTTGTTTTGAATGGAGTGCCATGTGCCGAGCGAGATGGCTGAGGAGTTGAGTGGGCTTCCAGCCGCGGGGTCGGTCGGGTAGTAGCCGTAGTTGCAGTACGGGGCTGGACCCTTCGACGTGTCGGTGCCGGTGTTGGTTACCGTCGTCGACGTGGTGCTGGTGTTGACCGAGCTGGTCGTGTCGGTGTTGACCGAAGTGGTGGTATCGGTCTTTACCGAGGTGACCGTCGTGGTCGTGCCGCCGGTGCCGGGATTGACGGAGCAGGCGGACGAAGAAGCGGCGGTCAACGCTTCGGTGCAGGACTCGGTCGGGTCGTTCGGATTGCTGCCGCAGGCGGCGAAGATGATCATCGACATGCCGACAAGTACCCTCTGGAGGGCCGTACCACTCTTTGTATTCTTCATTCTCTTACCCTCCTTTCAAAAGGGTATGTTGTTGTCAAAGGTCGAGCTGCGGGCACCCGCCCGCCCTCACCTTTCAGTAGCTTGAATATACACCATTTTTCCTATTTTGTCAAGGATATCCACATATTTTTCGGCTTATTATAGACAAAATTTTATATAATTTTGTTGAATATTTTCAAATTAATAACCAAACCGTCGCTTGGTTGTGCTGCGCCGGCTATTAGGCGCCCCCATATCCTATAGAATGCCTTTTCACCACCGACCCTAAGAAAAAGTGCGGTCGCACTTTTTCTTAGGGTCGAAAAAATCGACGTTATATTTGCTGATTGCAATAAATTGTGTGCATGTCGAGTCACAATCAGCCGTTCGGGGCGAGTCCGAGATTGAAATCAAAAGCCAGCCATTCATCTCCATTGAACCGCCCGCAGACAAGGTAGATCGTATTATGGCGAACGCCATAGGCGGTCTTTGCCAGTTCGACAATGTCATCGCACGGATAAGGGAAAAGCCAAACGCTTTTATTCAATAATTTGAAACCCAAGTTGGTTAATAATTTTCTGAGCACGTTGCGTCGCGTTCGGTGAATTTCGCGGATGTCAAAAATGACCACGCGCCATTTTTTATCCCAATATTTATGCTTTTTGACCATGCATTGATTGATTTCATATTTGACCAGCAGGCTTTTACCTTTTTCGGTAAGCACATAGTGCCAGCCATTATGGCTGCGGATCAATTTGATCAATCCGCGCGCACGCAGTGCGCGAACGGTTTGGTTAATTCGCCACAACGGGTATTTGCGGTTTAGAAATTCATCGACGAGCAGGCGAAGTGTTTGGTTTAAACAGGATCGGCTATGCGCCACATCCGCGATTCGGTTGACGCTGATCGTTTTTAAAATTGAAAACGGCAGATTGAGCGCCTTTGGATTTTTAATCGTTGTTTCTCTGTCCATATTGTTTGACCCTAAGAAAAAGTGCGGTCGTCATTTTATTTAGGGTTGAGGGTGTGAAATTGCCGATGGGCGGAGGTGTGTCCATCGGCAAAAAGTGAGGGGCGGCAGCGGGATTGCGGTGTCGGGCGGGAGTAACGCGCGGCCGATATGCTGTCGGTTTTCTTGTTTCGGCCATGTGATAAAGGACGGCTTAGTTACATGGCGAGGGCGAGTTCGGCGACGGGGGCGACGACGGCGCTGATGATGGTGGCAGTGGCGCCGACGATGCCGGCGGAGATGAGGCCGTTCTTGATCCCGATCTTCAAGCCGTTCTTGGTGTTTGTGACGCAGGCCTTATAACACCAGCCGTAGCCGATGAAGCCGGTGTTCATCACGGCAAAGCACGGCTTGCTATTTTCGAACCAGGCCAGCAGGTGCAACTCGACCATGCTCGCCGGCATGTTGTCGTTCTCGACCGTCACCTTGAGATGCAAAAAACTTCGGTTGACGCACCCGGCCAGGTATGACGAGTCGACTTGAACGCCGACATGGAACTTGCCAAAGGTGAGGCCGCTGGAAGTTCCGGCGTCTTTTTTGTTTCCGGTTGAAACCAAGAGCATCATCGGCTGCATGGTTTCGACCGGATCGATTTGCGCGGCGATCGCGGAATTGTAGGCTTCCTCGCCGCTCACTTCCGTGCCGTCGGGAAGCGTGGCGGTGAAATCGGCCGGCGGATCGTCGGCGCCGCCGGGGTCTTCCGCGGCAGCGGGCATGCGGTTCTTACTGTCGCAGGCGGCGACGAGCAAGAAGGTGAAAAACAACGCGCACTTTTTCATGATCATTCTCCTGGTGATTTGCCGGCACTGTGCCGGCAAGATCATTTTATGGCGGCCGGCAAATAGGCGATACAAAAGTGTCAGCACCGGCTGACAGAATCCAAAAATATGCGGGAAAAAGCGTTGGCGGTGGATAACAGCCGGAAGTTTTTTGTCGAAAAATTTCTTCATACACCATCTCTTGTGGATAAAGTTGCGCGCGCCGCCAGGTTGTTGGCGGCTGCTGACATTAAATTTTTCGCCAACGAAGTTATTTTTTTGACCACCTGTTATCCACCGCTGACGTTTTGCTAAAAACTTCAACGGTCGCGCGATACCGTTTAACCAAGAGGGGACGACCCTTGAAAATCGAAACCAAGGAGAAGGTCATGAGAAAAGCGATCGCATTTAGTATTGCCGTGTTGGCCGCCTGCGGGCCCGAAGCAACGCCGCCCGGCGCGGTCAGTTCAACTTCAAAGTCGACCGCGACCGCCGCGGTCACGGCGACCAAAGCCGACGCCGCGACAACGTCCGGGGCCGCGCTGCTGACGGTCGCTGCCGCCAATGTTACGCGCCATTTGCCGGGAACCGCCATTACTACCGCGACCGGCAAGTACGTGTACTTGGTCGAAGATAACGGCACGATCGCGCCCTTTGCTTCTGCCGCCATCGCCGCCGCTTCGGGATACGCCGCCGCCGCGGTGGTTACGGTGAACGCCGCCGAGCTCAATTGCTACGGCCGCGGCGATCAAATAGCTGCGGCTTTGCCCGCGCCGTCCGGCGGGAAGCTGCGCGAGGGCGCGTTGGTCAAGGAAAAGGGCAAAACGGACACCTATGTCGTTTCCGATGGCGTGGCTTGGCCCGTGCATAACGGAAACGTTTTCACCGAGGCGGGATATGATTGGGGCAATGTCGTCGAAATATCCGCCGGCACGCTGGCGGCGAAGGTTGATGCCGTCGGCAGCTGCGTTTCCGGCATTGCTTGTCTCGACGAAGAGTATTTGCTGACTTGCGCCCGGGACGAATCGGTCGGCGTGCTGCCAACCTCAACCGTTACGGCGACGGCCACGGCCACCGCATCGCCGACCGCGACCGCAACTTCGACTTCGGCGGCGTCGGCGGGCACGGTGCATTTGGCCGGCGCTAAAGTCACGCGCCACCCGCCCGGGACGGCAATTACGACGGCGACCGGGAAATATATTTATCTGGTGCAAGACGATGGAACGGCGGCGCCGTTTGTCTCCGCCGCTATTGCCGCCGCTTCTGGCTACGGGCCGGACATGATCATCACGGTTTCGGCGACGGAACTGTATTGCTACAGCCGCGGCGATCAAATATCCGTTGCCTTGCCGGCAAATGAATCAGGGTTGCGCGACGGCATGGTGGTCAAAGAAAAGGGTAGGACCGATACCTACGTCATATCCGGCGGCATGGCCTGGCCGATCAAATTCGGTTCGGTGTTTGTCGAGGCCGGGTATGATTAGGACAATGTCGTCGAAATCCCCGCCGGCACGCTGGCGGCGAAGGTCGATGCCGTTGGCGATTGCGTTGCCGGAATTTTGTGCCTCGACGAAGCGTATCTTTTGTCTTGCGCCGATGATG
>JAHFIF010000001.1:27796-45867 GCA_023246535.1 bacterium | reverse complement strand
CACGGTGGTCGTCGCGCTTATGGGCCAGGGCTGCACGCAAAAGCCGTCCCAGCAGATCCTCAATGCCAAAAAACCGGTGACCGTTAACTGGTGGACTGTCTATGACGACCCGAACGCCCTCCAGCCGGTCATTACCGCTTATCGGGCGATGCACCCGAACGTGGACATCGAAATAAAGGTCTTGCGTCTCAACGAATACGAAAACACGCTGGTGAATGCGCTCGCCGAAGACCGCGGACCGGACATTTTCTCGCTGCACAACACCTGGGTTCAAAAATATCAGAACAAACTCGTTCCGATCCCGGATTCGATCACCGTCCCGTTCACCTCGATCCAGGGAACGATCAAGAAGGAATCGGTCACCGAATTCCGCACCAAACCCGGCCTTTCGGTCAAGGATCTCAAGAGCCAATTCATCGATCAGGTGGCCAGCGACGTGGTCATTAACGCCGCGACCGAGGCGCAACCCGCAGCCACCAAAGATCGGATCTTCGCCTTGCCGCTCGCGGGCGACACGCTGGCGCTCTATTACAACAAGGACTTGCTGAACGCCGCCGGCATTCCCGAACCGCCGGCCTACTGGGACGATTTCCAAAAAATGATCCCGAAACTGACGAAACAAGACGCGCAGGGCAACATCATCCAGAGCGGCACCGCTCTGGGCACAGCCAAAAATGTCGAGCGTTTTTCCGACATTTTAAGCGTCCTGATGATGCAAAACGGCACGGTCATGAACTACGGCAACCAGGTCGCTTTCGCCAAAACGCCGCCCGAACTCGCGGGCCGCGACACGGCGCCGGCCGATTCCGCCCTGACCTTTTTTACCGATTTCGCCAACCCGGCCAAAGAAGTCTATACCTGGAACGACAAAATGCCGGACTCGCTCCAGGCCTTTGCCTCGGGACAAACCGCTTTCTTCTTCGGCTACTCTTACCAATTGCCGCAGATCGTGGCGCAAGCGCCCAAGCTCAACTTGGGGATCGCCAAATTGCCGCAGATCCGCGACAACCCCGAAGTTAACTTTGCCAATTACTGGGTCGAGGGCGTGTCGAAAAAATCACCGAGCCAAAATTGGGCTTGGGACTTCTTGCAATTCGCCGCCAGCGCCGACCAAGACGCAAAGTATCTCTCCGCTGTTAACCGACCGACCGTCTTGCGCGCGCTGATCCAAAAACAATCCGAGGACATTAACCTTTCCGTCTTTGTTTCGGAAATGCTGACGGCGCGCTCATGGTACCGCGGCAAAAGCGACGCCGATTGCGAGCAGGCGTTTTCCGACATGATCTATGCCGCGCTTAACGGCGGCGATGTCCACCGGGCCGTCAATAACGCCGCCAATCGGGTGATGGAAACGTATCAATGACGAGGAATGATAAAAAACAAAGGGCTTCGCCAAAAGAAGCCCTTTTTTGTTTGTTTAAGTTGTTGATTGTTCATTGTTAATCGTTCATAAATGGTGTATAATATTGAAATATGCGAAAAAGGCTTTATGCACTGCCCGCGATCGTAACCGGTATTTTGTCTTTTGCGGGCGTCGCCTTTGCGGCCAACGAGTGCAATGTCAGCGGCTACGACGCCAACGCCAATCATGGCCTGTTAAAGGGCGTCCAAGCCGCCTGCGCTGTCTGCGGACAATGCAGCATTGCCGATATTTTTGTTGTGGGTAATACTGTAGTTGAACTTATCCTCGGACTTTCCGGCTCGTTCATGCTCCTCATGATGGTTTACGGCGGCTTTATTTTTCTCACCTCCGGCGGCAACTCGTCCCAGGTTGATAAGGGAAAAAAGGTCATGTTTGGCGCGATCATCGGCATCATCATCGTTTTCACCGCTTATACCGTCATTCAATTCATCCTCGGCGCCTTAGGCGTGCCGAACGTGGCCGAGGTCTTCAGCCGGCCGTTCATGCAGGCCAAAACGGCGACCAAATAATTTTATGAAGAACACTTTCGCTTTTAAGCTGGGAGCAACCGTCGCTATTTTCTTCGCGTGCGTTTTCCTCACCCTCCCCCTCCCGACCTTGGCCGCCGATGCCACCTGCGTTTGCAAAGACGGAACCGCCGGCAGCGGCACCGACGCGGCCACCTGCGACGCTTCTTGCGGCAGCGTTCACGGCGGATCAGGCACCTTCAACCCCACGGGGACCGGCGCCGCCACCCCCGCTGGCGGTGGCGCGCCGACCGCCGGTTCGCTCACCAATCCGCTCTCCGGCGCCTGCACCGGGATCGATGAAAAACAGCCGGACGCCGGACAAAAATGCGTTCAGCTCATCATCGGCAACCTGATCAAGGCGGCGCTCGGCATTGTCGGCTCGATCGCCCTTCTCATGATGACCTACGGCGGTTACCGCTGGCTCACCGCCATGGGCAACAGCGAAAAGGTGGAAAAGGGCAAAGAAACCCTGATCTGGTCGGCCATGGGCTTGGTCGTCATCTTTGGCGCGTACGCGATCACGAGCTACATCATCGACAAACTGGTCTCGGGCGGAAAATAACCCGTAGGTACGGGCGTGGCCGCGACCTTTTGTTCGCGACCATGCCCGTACCCATTACTGAAAGGGGGTGACATGAAATGAAGTTAGTCAGAAAAATCAGCACGATCGGCACAACCGTTGGATTATTGTTGTTGCCGTTAGTGACCAAGGCCGCGCCGCTTGCTCTTCTCGATTCGACCCTCGGATTGTCGAATGGCAACGTCGGTTCAGCCACTGGTCTCGGAACACAGGATGTTCGTCAGACGATCGGCCGCATAATCAACGTGGCCTTGTCGCTCTTGGGCGTCGTTGTTCTCGTCATCATCGTCTACGGCGGATTCCTTTGGATGACCGCCGGCGGTAACGATGAAAAGGTTGGCGAAGCCAAAAAGTGGATCTTCGGAGGCATCATCGGCCTCGTCATCATCCTCTCGGCTTACGCGATCGCCTCGTTCGTCATCTCGAACTTGGTCAACGCGACCACCGGACAGGCATAAACGCACGTCTGCAGACACGCACCATGCACCACGGGGTGCATGGCCGCGCTCCACGGCGAGGAGAAACCTCTCCAACACCAACCGAGGTTTCACCTCTCCAGGGATCGCAGCTATGCACCCCACCAAAAAAATAGGCTTTATTGCCGCCGTGGGGGCGGCGCTTTCCGCGCCGTTCGCGGCGCTCGCTTTCGGCGATACCGGGATCAACGCTTCGGCCAGCCGCGCCGGCTTATCAACGGCGGCCAACCAAGCGCCGATCGTCGCCGGAACCGCCATTAAGACCGCGCTCGGCCTGGTTGGCATCGTCTTTTTGATCCTCATGGTTTATGCCGGCTACATTTGGATGATCGCCCGCGGCGACGAAAGCAAGTCGGAAAAAGCCAAGAGCACGATCATCAACAGCGTCATCGGCATTGTCATCGTCGTTGCCGCTTACGCCATCACCAGTTTCTTGGTTACCGCCTTTAATCCCGACGCAACCGGCGACGCGACGGCGCCGGCGGCCGATCAAAGCTCCGGCGCGCCCAACCTGGGTTCGCCCGACGCGACGGCGCCCGACGCCGGCGGCGCCACCGATACGACCGCGGCATGCGGCGGCTGCCCATTGTGCACTTGGGGTTGCAAAGGTGGAACGGAACTCCCCTGTTCCTGTGCCGACACGCCCGGCAATTCGACATAATTTTTCCGCGGCTTAGCCGATCATCATCCCAATATGAAAAATCTTGCAACCGCCATTCGTTCAGCTTTTAAGAAGGGTATCTCGCTGAGCCTTGCGGCCGCGGCGTTCTTGGCGCCAACGGCGGTCCTGGCCGCTTACAACGGCGATACCGGACTCAACGCCTCCGGCGGCAAGGCCGGCTTCGACGTTAAAACGCCTGACCAGCTCCCCATTGTCATCGACACGGTCATCAAGACCGCCTTGGGCGTGGTCGGAATCGTCTTTTTGGTGCTCATGGTCTATGCCGGCTATATTTGGATGATCGCCCGCGGCGACGAAGCCAAGGTGGAAAAATCCAAGGACACGATCGTTAACTGCATCATCGGCATTGTCATCGTCGTCGGCGCCTACGCGATCACCAGCTACCTGGTCGGCGCCTTAAACCCGAAAACATAGTAAAAATTTGCAACTGCCAGAACTATGAAAAAGACCATCGCTTCAATCGCCGCCTTTTTTCTCCCGCTTGCCGCCAAGGCGCAAGACCTGGGCGGATCGCTGCTTAAAACAACGGCGGAAAAGAACGCCGGATACAAGGACACCAGCATTGACGTGATCATCGGCACGGTGATCACCGCGCTCTTAGCCATTTTAGGCGTTATCTTCCTGGTGCTCATCGTCTATGCCGGCTACATTTGGATGATCGCCCGCGGTGACGAAGCCAAGGTGGAAAAATCAAAGAACACGATCATCAACTCGACCATCGGCCTCATCATCGTCCTCGGCGCTTATGCGATCACGCATTACATTTTAGCCGCCGTGCTCACCACCACCATCAAATAATATGTCAAAATTCCTTTTAGCCGCCGATCCGGCGACCACGTCGCAATCCCCGAGCCAGATCATCAACAGCCATCTGACCAATGCCGGACAAGCGGCCAGCTATACCGGCGCTTCCAACGGCGCAACGCCGGAATTCACCCTGATCTCCCTGGTTTCCGGGATCATCAGCGCGGCTCTGGCCTTAACCGGCGTGATCGTTCTCGTCATGATGGTCTATGCCGGCTACAACTGGATGACGGCCGGCGGCGACAGCGACAAGGTGACCAAATCCAAAGAAACGCTGAGTCGCGCGACAATCGGGTTGGTGATCGTTCTTCTTTCCTATGCCATTGTCGCCTATGTCGTCCCGTTGATCCTGTGCGCGAGCGGACACCAATCCGCCTGCCCCGGCGACGGCTTGATGGCTCCGAGTTTTTAAAAACTTTTTTCATAATTAAATTTAAAAAACGCCCGCCGGTTTCGACCAGCGGGCGTTTGCGTTTCGAGGAACTACTTAACTCTTCGGAGAGTTCTTGCCGTTGTCTTCGTCCGACGAGTCATCATCGTCCGGAACAGCGTCGATCTTTTCTTTGCCCTTGGGCACGATCTTGTTCGGACAGGTCCGATTATCCGGGTCCTGGATGGCGACCGGCCAATTGAACTTGTCGCCGGAGCGGGGCACGGCGAATTCCATGTAGTAACAGTGCCGCGTCGCTTCGGTCAGAACGGGAACATAGGACAGCTCACGCCCGGTCAGCTGCGGATCAAGCGTTGCGTCCGTGCCTTCGTAAGCGTCGGCCGTGACCGCATAAACGCAGTAGCCGTCCTTGTCGTAGCGGGTGCATACCTCCGGAAGCGCGAATTGGGTTTTTTCCCCCGGCAACAAACGTGCCAGCGGAACGCGGCCGCCGTACGGAAACAGGCTCGGCAGACGCTGGTTGTCAATGTAGGCCACCACCAAGATGTGCATGGTGGCGTTCACGAGCGTCTTGCAGCGGTAGCGCGGCGTGCCGGGAGGGCAGGCGCCCAAGGGCGGCAAGGCCGACTGACGGAGGGCGGTGCCCGGCGAAGGCGCGACCGGCGTTGGAATGCTGGCCGGAGCGGCCATGGTTCCGCAGCCGATCAAGAAGAACAGAGCGACGATCGTCAAATGCAACTTTTGCATGTTGTTTTCCTTTCTATCGTTTGAAGGCCCGGCCAACTTCCTTTCGGTCGTTGGCAAAGTCGTTGTTCGGTTCGGCCATTTTCATTCGCAGCTTGGCCGCGAACGCATTGCACAGATCGGCGCGGTCACGATTGACCGAGGCCTCGTACTCGAGCACGGCGATCAGTTCCGCATAGTTGCGGGAAGCATTGATGCTGTCGACCAGATTGGTGGCGACGACCGCCGGGGCCGGCGTTGCTGCCGGAGCCGGACTGGCTGCCGCTTGGCCTTTGCCGTTTCTGGCGTTCCAGTCTTCTTCCATCGCCTTGCTCAGGGCATCAACGTCTTTGGCCGCTTTGGCCGCGAGCTTCAAGGCCTTGGCCGATTTGACCTCGCCCTTGTTTCCCCAGACGCTGTTAGCGCCGTAGGAAATTCCGCTGGCCCGCTCGAGCGCCCGCGCTTGCGTGCAGACGCTGATGAAGTAGGCGGATTCGCGAAGGACAATCCCGTTGCCCTGGGCGGCGGCGATGTTCGGGTTGTCGAAGATCGCCAAACCATAGATACGCGTCTTGCCGCCGGGAGCCAGTCCGCAATCGACCAGACCGGTTTCGGCCGAGAGCGTCGCGACCGGCTTGACCTGATCCTGTTCGGTCCAGGTGACGCCGACCGTTCCGCAACCAAGAGACGCGAGCAGACAGACAGAAATGATGTAACGCTTCATCGAACTCTCCTCTCCGCCTTTGGCGGAAAAATTGTTGCAAATTTTCAAGAATCTACCCATTCCACCATAACAACACAGGATAACACAAAAATGCGATTTTGTCAAGATAGTTAGCCAAAAAATGCCATAAAATCAACGTTATTTTTCAACTGAATATGAAAAGGGCCGCGTGCAAGTTGCACGCGGCCCGCGAACCTCACGAAGAGGCTATTTTATTGTAGTCCGTGCTCGACACGGAACTTGGAAAACGGATTGACGGCTTGAGCGGCCGCCGGCGTGGGACTTCCCGCGCTGGCGACGCTCTTGCCGGCTGATCCGCTGCTGGCGGCTTTTTCTTGCTGCTCTTTGAGCGCGGCAGCAGCCCTGGCGGCGGCCTTCTTTTCGTCGGCCTTCTTCTTTTCTTCCGCCGCTTTGGCTTCGTTTCTTTCCGTTACGCAATCGCGAACGGTGACGAGCGACACGCGGCCGTGCGCCGTATCATCGGCGCGCGCCATGCGTTCTTTCACCTCTTCGCGATCGCACTTGTCTTGGCCTTTCTTGCCGCGGATGGCGACGATCGCGTCGAGGTCGGCGCAAATCGCCGTTCCGAGCAAGGCGCGATCAGCTGACGAAGCCGTCCCCGCCACAACCCGCGCCGTCGCCTTCATCATGGCCGAAGCGCGCTTTCCGGCGGTCAGGTCCTCATAGGCGTCTTGGCCGATCATGTCCTTATCGCCCGTCTTTTCGATTCCCTTCTTGACCCGCTCGCCGGCATCGACGACCAGGCCGGCGCGGTAAGCGTCGGTACGCTTATACGCCGCCCAAGCCGAGCCGCCCAAAACCGTCGTGAACGTCGCTACGACCAAGGCCGCAGAAACGTACTTCAGGATGACCACGTCCTTGGAAAAACGAATTGCCCAAGCCGTGGCCAAGAAGCAGACGATGACGGTGGCGAAGAGACTGATCGGATCGAGGAAGTTCCCCTTCAACAAGCTCGCCAGCAGAACGAAGAGCACAAAGGCGTTCGCTCCAATGTAGATCGTGTAAAGGGTCTCGACCGTCTTCTCGGCGGCATCGTAGCATTGTTGAAGAACCTTGGAGGCGCTCCAATTGCCGACGATGATCTGCGGCAACAATTGCTTGAAAACCGCACCGCCGTGATAGATCATCACCATAAGGACGGTGATGGCCTGTCTGATGATCGTGGTCTTCATGAGATCCAGCCCCATGATTCCCAGTGCGATCATGGACAAAAAGGCGAAGATGGCCAAACCGCCCGTGCCGATCCGTTCGGCATATTCGGTCGAGACCATGGCCGCGACGCCGAGGATCAACCCCAGCCCCGTGCCGATCACCAGGAGGTTTTGCGCAAAGCTCATGCGCTGCACAAAACCGGTCCAGGCAGCCTTGGCCTTTTTCTGAGCCGCGACGGAAAAGTCGCTGTCCGTCAGGTAGTCAATGGCGTCTTTAAACGCCTCGCTGATGGTTGAGCGCTTATTGTAGGCGTGAAACAAGCCTACGATCCGCGCCGCGTCACCTATCAAGAATTTAACGATTCCCATTGTCTATGCCTTTCCTGCCCGTCGGGCAGCTCGTTCTTGTTTTCGTTTTTGTCTTGCATCGCGCATGGCTGTTGCCAGCGAGATGTCATCCGCGCGCAGTTGCGCGGCATACGCTTCGATCTTCCCGGGGATTCCCGGAATGACCGCTGCCACTTTGCCCGCCGCCGCTTTGACGGCGTGCACCGTGTTTTGCACCGCGCCGGCCGGAACCCCGACCATGTCAGCCAAGGCCGTGGTGAATTTCCGATCGCGGGACGCTTTGATCAGCCTTCTTAACTCGTCGAGGTTATTCGCCGAGCACAGGGCCACGAACTCGAGGTCGTTGTCGATCTCGTGCAGGTGCCCCGTTTCGTACGGCGTCAGCTGATAGAAAAGCTTCTGCAGCGCCGAGGCCTTGGCGACATCGACGCCCTCGATCTTTCCCAGCAGCGCCCGACCCAGGAAGGTCGTGAAGCTGTTGCCGGGCTTTTTCTCTTTTGGCCCGGCCGCCTTCAGGAGCTTGGTCGCATTGGCCAACATCTTGTCGATATCCTGATCGAAGTAGCCGGCGCAGCAATGAGCAACGCGGCAACTCGTTCGAAGAATCGTTTCGATGCGAACCGTCTGCAGATCCGTACGCGGCTCTTCCCGGTCCGGCGTACCCTTTTGATCCTTACCGTTTCCAGCCTTCCCGGGAATTTTTTTGGTCCGCGGGACGACATGGCAATCGCGGTGATGGTAGTGGTCAGGATCATGACGGTCGATGATCACCATCGACGGCGGGAGAAGCGTTTCCACCACTCCCGGCTGGTCCTTAAGCTTGGGATGTTCCGTCAGGTTGTGCCGAATGCGATTTGTGTACTCGGCGAAGAACGCGGCGCGAAAGTCGTCGACCGGATCGATGAGCTGGTCGGCCCAGCTTTTCCCGGCCAACAGCGTTTCGAGCGTCTTGACCATGCCGACACCGAACGTGCCGGAGATGATCGGCATGATGTAGTTCATCAAACCGCCCGCGTTCACGATGGCCTGCTGGATATTGTCGGGCGTGATCCTGACCGCCACATCGACGATCTTGGGGATCAACTGCGCGATCAATGTCCGCAGCATGGACTGTTCGGACTCGGTTTTTGAACTAACTGGATTTGTTCCTGTATCAGCCATTGTAATTCTCCTTCTCAATTTTCAACGACCGCCCGTGGCGATCAAATTACGTTTTCTGTCGGTTTTTCTTCTGACAGATACACCTCGGGTAACTACACAATCTAGCATAAAATGACGAAAATGTCAAGATTAGAGCCGTTTTTAAGCCGATTTTTGACGAAATATCCTTTAAATCGTTAGGTTTACAAAAAATAAAAGGGCCGCATGCGTGAGGCATGGGCCCTGAGGTGTCTATCGATTTACCGCTCTAATTATCCTCATCGGAGATCGGCGGGAGCGTCACCTTTTCTTCCAACGTCGGCTGGTCGTTGCCGGCGCTGTTGTCTGACGATGATGGTGTTGGATCCGACGGCAGCGGTACGGCTGGCTCGGCGTCTTGCGGCGCCGTTTCATCCGTTTCCTCAACCGTCTTTTCCACGACCACTTTGCGCGACATCCGTTGCACCGTCCCGGCCGGCTGTCCGGTCAGGGCGTAGCTGGCCGCATCAAGGAAGATGGGCAAAGCCGCACTGGCGCCGGTTTCCCTGCGCCCGAGTTTTTCACCGTCGCGGCCGTAGGCTTTGTCATGGCCGACTTGCGCCACGACCGTGACATGTCCGGCAAAACCCGCGAACCAGGCATCGGAAAAATCCGCCGCCGTTCCGGTCTTGCCGCACACTTGTTCGGTGAGCCGCCCGTCCGCCGATTTTCCCGTCCCTTGCGTCACAACGGCGCAAAGCATTTGCTTCATCGCCGCCGCCGTATCCGGATCCAGCGCTTGCCGCGTTACCCGCTCCGGCATTTCCGGAGCGTTCTTGCCGAGGATCTTGGTGATGATCGTCGGTTCGACGTAACGGCCGTCATTGGCGATCGTGGCGTAGGCCGCCGCGATCTCGATCGGTTTGACCGGACTCGTGCCCAGGACGAGCGACGGTTCCGGATCAAGCGCGGACTTAATGCCGAGTTCCCCGGCAATGCGAATGGTCGGCTTAATAAGACCATGCGCTTTGCAGTAAGAAAGCGGCCGCAAGGCATGACTCACGCCTTTTTCATCGACCGTCACCGCCGTTTCATCCGCTTCCGCACCGGCTGCCGGCGCGCCGCACATGAGTTTAACGGCCACGGTATTGAACGAATGGGCGAAAGCCGTCATGAGCGAGATGGTCGGCGATTCCGCCTTTTCGCCCGAGTAGTTGTTCGGACACCACAGCGGCTTGCCGCGTTCCTCGTAACAATCCTGCTCGTCCCGGTAACCCAAGCCCAGCGACTTGCCGCTTTCAATGGCCGCGGCATAGACGAAGAGCTTCATGACCGATCCGGGGGCGCGCGGCGCGAACGCATGGTTCAAACCGCCGGCCTCGTACGGCGCGCCGCCGACCATGGCCAAAACCTCGCCCGAAGCGCTGTCGAGAACGACAACGGTTCCTTGCGGGGCATCTTTGTGGTCGGGGTGGCGGGCGTGGATCGCCGCCGTGCCGTCGATGAGCGCCTTTTTAACGGCCGCTTGCAGTTTGATGTCGATCGACACCTGAACGGTCAAACCCAAACGGTTGATCCGCGTCATCGTGCCGTATTGCTTGATCAGGAACTTTCGGACATAGTCCAAAACTTCCTGGCCGGTATTGGCTTCGGGCGCCCGTTCGGAAACGAACACCAGTTTTTCCGCCATGGCTTTGTCGTAGTCGGCTTCGGAGATCATGTCGAGGGCGTACATTCTGTCCAAGACATAATGCTGCCGCGCGATCGCCCCGGCCCGGCCCTCATTTGGCTTGGTCGACTTGGAAAACGGCGACTTTTTCTCCGGACTCTGTGGAAGTCCGGCCAAGAGCGCGATCTGGGCCAGCGACAGGTCTTTCGGCGCCTGACCGAAAATGAAACGGGCGCCGGAATCGATGCCGTAATGGTCGAAGCCGTAGGAAATTTTGTTCAAGTACATCGTCAGAATTTCTTCTTTGGCGTACTCGCGCTCCATGTCCCAAGCAACGAACATTTCCGTGATCTTGCAGACCAAGCCGCGCGTCGCGCTCGAACAGCCAAGATAGTTCTTCACCACCTGCTGATCGATCGACGATGCGCCTTGTCGGAACTTGAACCCGTGTTTAATCCCGGAAAGTACGGCCCGGCCGACGCCGCGGAAATCAACGCCGCCGTGCTGCCAGAACCGTTGATCCTCGGCGGCGATGACCGCGTTTACGAGCAGCGGCGGAAAATCGGAGTATTTCAGCACCCTTCGTTTGGTGCCGATCTCGCCGATCAAAATGCCGTTGCGGTCGATGACGCGCGTCGAGACGTCAAGCTGTTCGTTAAGCTTGTCGAGCGACGGCATGTCGGCGCGGAATTCCTGATAGCGCTTGTATCCCCAAGCGCCGAAGATCGCCATCGCCACGAGCGCCAGAGCGGCGATCCATTTGATGGTCGGCCAAAAGGTCGACTGGGAGCGCCGGTTCAGGGCGCGACGCGATCGATAACGACTGCGAGTGCGGTCCATGGTGGCCTCCTCTAGTTTTCAAACACCAGACCCGTAAAACGTACGGGAAAACGCATTTCGCGGATGGCCCACGAAACATCGTAATTTAGCATAAAAACGAAGAAAAGTCAAGTGGGACGGGCCGAATGGTTCGGCAAGCTCACCATATTGTCGAATATCGAATTCAAACGAAATTAGTGTAGAATATGTTTATGACTGCAAAACGTGAAAAAATGATCCTATGGGCCGGGGTGGCGGGTTTTGTCGCGATCATTTTTACGATCAGCATTTTCAAGTATTTTCGGCTTGGTTTTAATGGCTTTGACCTGGCCATTTACAACCAAGCTTTTTGGAATACGCTCCATGGCCATTGGTTTGCCACATCCATCAACCCGCCCAGCTACCTGGGTGACCACGCCGAATGGCTCATTCTCGCGCTGGCGCCGCTTTATGCGCTCCTTCCCCACCCGCTCACGCTGGTATTTTTGAACGTGGCCGTTGTCGCCGTTTCGGCGATCCCTGTCTGGCTAATTGCGAAAATGAAATTCGATAAGCCCCTGACCCGGCTGCTTTTCCCGCTGCTCTGGCTCGTGAATCCGTACGTTTGGAACCTGGCCTTTTTTGAATTTCACCTGATCACCTTTGCCGTTCCGCTCGTTCTTTTCGCTGCGTACTTCTTCTTGAAAAACCGTTGGCGCGCGTTCATGGCCATGGTTATCGCGCTGCTGCTTTGCCGCGAGGACATGTCGTTTATCGTCATCGGCTTTGCCTTCCTCGCCCTCTTCGAGACGATCCGCGGCCGCAAGCAGCCGCGCGATCTTTGGCGCTGGGCGGCGCTGCCCGTTGTTTTGGCCGTCGCCGCTTTTACGATCGACCAAATGGCGATCACCCATTTCAATCCCGACGGCACGTATAAGTTCTTCGTCTACTACGACTGGCTCGGCCGGACGCCGCTCGCGATCGCGGCGGCGGCGCTTGCGCACCCGCTGCGCGTTGCGCTGCACTTTCTCAAGCCGGTCAACCTCTATTTGGTCATCGTCCTCATGCTGCCGGTGATCTTCCTGCCGTTCCTGCGCCCGCGCTTCCTGCTCCTCATCGCCATTGTGACCGCCGAATACATGCTCTCGCGCGACGGCGCCGAGCTCGTCATCATCAAATCGCAATATGCGGCGGCGTTCCTGCCGGCGATCATGCTGTCGACCATCGACGGCTATGAACGGTTCATGGCGATGAAAAAACCCTTTAAATTAATTCCCAAAGATCTCGTTCCGGTCCTGGTTATCGTCGCCAGCGTTTACGTTTGGTTTGTCTACGGACCCGGCCTCGGGTTGGCGAAGAGTCTGGCGCTTCCGAACGCGCGCGAACAGGCGCTGCAGGCGGCGGTCGATCTCATTCCCAAAGACGCGCCGGTCGTCGCCTCGTTCGACACGCTCACGGAATTGTCATCGCGCCCATTCGTCTGGCCGATGAGCTATTTTTGGATCGGAAAAAAACAATACGGCACCTCCGCCTACATCTTGCCGCTCGCGCCGGAATACTTAGTGCTTGATCAGCGCGACTTCATCTACTTCACCATGGTTTATCCGCAGTACTCGTGGTCGGTCGACGTGTATCCGCTGGCGGCAAAAAAATTCCGAACCTTCATTGCCGACGGCAAATACGGCGTGATCTTTAACCGCCAGGGCATCGCCGTCTTGAAACGCGGCGCGGGCGGACCGCTGCCCTTTGTCGCCGTCCACGAAACAAGGCCGGTGATCGAAAATTTGCTCGATAAAAAAATGGGCCCGCTTTCGTTCCATGGCTGGAGCCCGGCCGCGGGCGGCGCGGAAACGCATTTGTTCTTTTCCACCGACGCCTCGCTCGCCGACGAGCTGGTGCTGAAAATAAACGGCGCGTATCGCCCCTTGGGAAATTGCCTTTATCCGACCGGCGACTGGAAGCCCGGCCAGATTGTCGAGGTCGCGGTGCCCGTCGCCGCGGTCAACATGCACCTGCAGCTGGCCGCCGTCATCGGCGGGCTGAACGTCGCTTCCGACGGAAGCCTTTTCTTCAGCTACGACAAAGAAAAAAATATCGGCGAGCCGGTCACGCTCCCGTAGGGCGCGGCGGCGCAGCGGCGGCTTCAACTTGTTTTTCCGCGTGCGCGCGGCGCAAGTACCAGGCAAAATAGGCAATGAACAACCCGATGAAAACCAGCGTCCAGCCCAGGCATCCGCCAAAGGCATTGACGAACGAAAAGTTTATGACGGGAATTTTCTGGACGAAATTTATGTCCAAAAAAATTACGAGCGACGCCAGCACGGCCGCGCCGACGACAAACGGCGACTCGCAAAAAATTACGGCGATGAACGGAATGAACGGATAGGAATAGCGCTCGTGCATTTCCGTCGGCAGCATGAAAAACGCCAGGCACATGGCGGCGGCGGCGGCGAAAACGACCGTGCGGCCGGGCCGCTTTGGCAAGGCGGCGATGATCAGGCCGGCGGCAACGGCAAACGCAACCAGCCCGATCGTTTTATAGCTGATGCCGGCCACTTTGACCGTGTCGTAAACCCAATCGCCGCGGCCGAACAAGGTCAAAAGATACCAAGGATTCCAGGCGTTGATCGACACCATCGGGAACATCCCGAAAGAGCCGCGAAAACTGCGCCAGATGACCGCCGACGAGGAAACGATGAGATAAGGAATGGTCATGGCCGCCGTTAAGACCGTCGCCGGAACGATTTCGACGGTCATTTTTTTAAACCCCGACGATTTGAAATTCAGCGCGACAATGAGCGGCAGGATCGAGATGGCCTGGATCTTGAAAAAGACCGCGATGGCGAGCGACGCCCAAGCGCAGCGATATTTATTTTTTGTTGCGAACAGGACCGCGAGAACCATGAACGCCGCGTGCAGGCAATCGGTCTGTCCGAAGACGGCGGAGACGTACCAAACGGCCGGATTGAACAGCACGAACGCGGCCGCCGCCAGCTTCCAGCGCGGCTTGGCGCTGGCAAAAACCGCGCCGGCCAAAAAAACGTCGCCGAGGATCGCCGGCATTTTAAGCAGCACCCGGCCGGCGGCGGTGGCCACCTGCGCGGCCTCGCCCATGACGGCCAAGATCGGAAAGTATAAGGCGTAATTCGGAAAAGAGAGGCGCGGATAATCAAAAAACGAATAAAATCCGAAAAAGGCGAAATGGCGCGACCGGGTTGCCCAATAGGAAAAGGCGCCCATGTCGTAACCGTTTCCCGGCAGCGGCGCAAAACAAAAACGGAGCGCGAGCGCCGCCAGCGACAAAACCGCGAACCAGGCCCAGGAACGGCGGTTCGTGGAATTTAAGAACGTTTTAACGGCGGCGATGATCTTCGTCATTTGAACAAATAGATGACCGATTCTTTGTCCGTATAAACCTTGGAAAAACGGGTTGAGCGCGCCAGCATCGTTTCCAATTCACGGTGCTCGCGATCGGCGACGACATAGCGGGCGCCCAGCTCCTTCATGACCGACGGCGGATCGTCGGACTTGCCGAGCGTGAAATTCACATAATCCCAATAGCGTTTTGGGTTGGCGCGATACATGAAGGTCGGATCGAGCCCCATGACATACTTGTCTTTATCGTCCCAATAAAACAGCGGCGGCATGTCGTCCCAGTCGGCATGAAGAACGACTTCGCCGGCGGCGGTGTTGGCTTTGAGATATTCCGCGGCTTTTTGATAAAGCGTGAAATTGTAGCCGCCGACCAGGTCCTTTTTGGCGCGCGCCAGTCCGGTCGCGGCAAAAGACATGACCATGGCCAGCGCCCCGGCGAGGACGAAGATTACGGCGACATAATTTTTTTTAACGGACGGCCAGGCTCCGGAAAAACGGATCTCGCTGATCCAAGCGGCCGCGGCGGAGACGGCCAGCGGGACGAAATACTCGACGTGCCGCTGCGAGCGCAGGGTCAAAAGAAGAAAAGTTCCGGCGCAGGCCGATATGGCGACGGCGAGACGCAAGCGTTTTTGCCTGGTCGCGTCGCCGTTAACGGCGACGATGGCGGGGAAGGCGACGAGCGCCACAACGGCCATGAGGCAAACGAGCGGCAGATCGGACGCCAGACGGGCGGGTTCATACGGATACCACTCGGCGCCGACGCCGATCTTGCTTTGATAGTTAATGACCGCGATCTGCACGATCTGCTCCCAATAGAACCGCAAATTCTGAGGGAAAAATGGATTCACGATCACGCCGAAGGCGGCGCCGGACCAGAGGGCGGCCACGGGCGACAGACCCCTTTTCAAGGCCATGAGGGGCCTATCCCCCTTTTCCGGCCACGAGACGATGATAATAACCATGGTCCCCAACCCCACCAAGGCCGGCCAGCTGCCGTGCGTCCATACATATATGAAAGCGACCGCGGCCAGCGCCCAGGTGCGGCGGCGGGCGGCCAGCGCCAAACCGATGACGAGCAGCGCCACGCCCGGCGCCGAGGCTTTGGAAAGGCCGATCCGGAAAGCCAGCGCGTTCATGACGCCGGCGGCCAGCGCGAACAACGCCGCATAACGGATCCCCATGGACCGCATCGACCAGGCAAGCGCGGCAATGGCCAAAGCGGCCAAAGCCGCCGTGGCAATTTTGACGCCGGCGAGCGGACCGAAAATTTTTATGAAGGGAATGAGCGCGACATGATACAAAAAATGCTGATCGGCAAAAAAGGTCGCCAGCGTCGTGAACGGCAGCCAGATGAAATTCCGGACCGGACCGTGCGCGGCGATGAGCTCGGCCATCTTCAGATGATAGAAAGAATCGGGGTCGGCGAATGACTGGCTTTGCTGCAGCGGCAGGTACAGCGCCAGCATGACCGCAAAAACCCCAACCTCGCGGACCCAAGGGAATGCCTTGGGTAAATTCCAAACACTAAGAACTAAATTCCAAAAAGAATTTTTGGAATTTAGTTCTTGATGATTAGTGTTTATCGGGTCGGTCTCGCCCATAGCATAAAGCTAACAGTTCGGCACAAAAAACAAAAGGGCGCAAACCTGAAGTCTGCACCCTAGTATTCGATACCGCTCTGTCCCCAAGCATGGGTAGGACAGAGCAGTGACCGAAAGAGCTTCATCCGCGGCCGAGTTCCTTCTTAAAGAAGTCAACCCAGGGGATGTTGGAGGGATCGATCCGGTTCTGTATCGCCATGTAGAAGGACACCCAGCTGCCGAAGGCCAGCGTTTCAAAGGCTTGGCCGATGGGCGTGAGCGAGTTCGCGCGCCACAAATTGTAGCCGTAACCCTGTTTGGCCAGCACCTTTTGCGTGACCTTGAAGCGGTGCGCGATCCGTTCGGCGTACAGTTCGGAATCGATGAAGAGAAAGGCGAGCAGGCGGCGCAGCTCGTCCGGATTGGTCAGCCCTTCCATCAGGTGATGGTTAAGCTCGGGGATGGGAAAAGCGACGCAGAACTGTTTGGCGCATTCATGGATCTCGTTCTGAAAAGCGTGGGCGTTGCCCATGAGATGTTCGGCGGACACGATGACCGGGACGGTGCCGGCGAGCGCATGCGCCATCAGCTTGGCCGGATTGTCATTGCCGGGAATTTCCGGCGACCAGTCGGCGGTAAGCGCGCGCAATTCATCAGGCACCTTGGCAACATCGGACGTGCTGACGCCGATCGCTTTCATCGAATCAAGCAAGCCGAGCAGCCCGGCGGCCGTGTAGCCGATACCCAGGCGCGGCTGGTGGCAAGGATTATGGATCGGATCAAAAATATAGGTCGGCGCCTTTTCGCGGCGCAGCAACTTGGCCAGCGGGCCGCCGCTCGTAATGCCGACGATCTTGGCTTTGCGCTGTTTTGCCGCCTTAAAACAAGCAAGCGTCTCTTCGGTCGTGCCGGAATACGAAGAAACAACGACCACGCTGTTGCGACCGACGGAACCGGGCAATTCGTAGCCGTTAAAAAACGAAAATGGCACGCGCAAAGCGCGGCCATAGACCGAATTTATGATGTGTGCGGGCAACGAAGAGCCGCCCATGCCGGCGACGACGATCTGATCGGCGTGCTTATAAGGCGCGCCGACAAAAACTTTGCGCGCATCGCGCCAGGCCGAAGCGACCTGGTCGGGAAGAGCGCCAATCGAAGCTCGGACATTGCCCGAGTCGAGGCGCGCGATCGTCTTTGCGTCATCAATTAGCATGTAGCGCAATCGTAGAATGTGAAACTTGCGACCACTTTATCGCCGTCTACTCTTTAGCGCAATAGCGCGCTGTGGAAAAGTCGCTCGCTGAATGAGGAACAGTGTTTTAGAAACGCGCGTCGTTCCGCTTCTCGGGCGGAACGCACTACGCTCGCTCGCCGGAGGCTCGCTGTGCGATGTTTCTAAAACACTGTTCCTCATTCGCTCGCTTAAGGGTGGGGATGAAACGATGGCGAGTATCGCACTACGCTCGTCGGGCGGGAGCCCTCCTGTGCGATGTTCCCAAAATATTTCCTCTTCACTCCGCTCGCTTAAGGCGGGAACGAAACGGTAGCAAATACCGCGCTACGCTCGTCGAGATGAACTCGACTACGCAGAAAAACGATTAATCTTTCGGGTAAAGGCGTTCGCCGGTTTCCATGTCCCAAATGGAGATGGCGGAGACGGGGCAGGATTGGGCGGAGAGGATCAATTCGTCGCGC
>JAHFIF010000001.1:14687-27696 GCA_023246535.1 bacterium | reverse complement strand
GAACTCGACTACGCAGAAAAACGATTAATCTTTCGGGTAAAGGCGTTCGCCGGTTTCCATGTCCCAAATGGAGATGGCGGAGACGGGGCAGGATTGGGCGGAGAGGATCAATTCGTCGCGCTTGGCTTCGTCGGCTTCAATAATGCGCTCGTAAATCGGATTTCCCGGCATGATGTCTCCCCCCTCCTCCAGCACCTCGGCTTTATTCTTGTCATTCAGGCGAAAATGCGACGGCGAAACAGTGACGCAGGAGGCGGCGCCGAAGCAAAGATCGGGATCGACGGAGATTTTTAATTTCATAGGTTAGCCAAAATATTTCTCTTTATAAAATCTTATCAGTTGTTCGACTTCCGGCAAACAGGACGGGTCGCCGGTGCCGACCTTGGTGCGCGCCTGCACTTTCTCGAGCGAATCGGCGCCTTCCAAGACCGCTTCTTCAATGTCATGATCGGTTATCTTCAAGACTTTGTCGATCACGCGCACGCCTTCGGTCGTAATCCGGCTGATCTGTTCGGTCTTCCGGAAATAATCATTGACGGCGGAACGCAGGGCTTTGTCGGAAAGGACCGAGCAGTGGATCTTCCGGTTCGGCAGTCCGCCCAGGCGCTCCATGATGTGTTGCGGACGAATGGCCAACGCTTCGTCGATGGTCCGGCCGCCGTCCTCCACGACCATGACCGAGTGCATCGAGGTCGAGGCGATCGCCGAACCGCAGCCGAAGGTGCGCCACCGCATGTCGACGACCCGTTCCGTGGCCGGATCGACCTTGATCCAAACGGTCATCATGTCGCCGCAGGCCGGCGAGCCGACCATGCCCATGCCGTCGGCCTTGTAGCCGTCGTCATCGACCATGAAATTGCGGGGATTGAAAAAATGATCCTTAACAATGTCGGAATAGAGCCATTTGTCTTTTTTATCGTGCGAAACAACGTCGGGCGTGGACATAGGGTTTAGGCGTAATGTTTCATGTTCAGGCGCACCGGGGAAAGCTGACGCAGCTTTTCCACGATCGGCGGCAGGGTTTTCAAAAGTTTTTCCACGTCGGCTTCGGTCGTCGCGTGGCCGAGCGTGAAGCGCATCGAACCGTGCGCCGCTTCGTACGGCAAACCGATGGCGGCGATGACGTGCGACGGGTCGAGCGAAGCCGAAGTGCAAGCCGAACCGGTGGAGGCGCGGAAGCCGGCCTCATCAAGATAAAGCAGCATGGCCTCGCCTTCAATGTCCATGATGGAAACGTTGGCGTTATTGGGCAAGCGTTTGGTCGGATGGCCGTTCAGGCGCGTTTTTGGGATCTGTAGCAAGCCGGCGATGAGCTTGTCGCGCAAGGCGACGAGTCGCGCGTTTTCCGTTTCCCGTTCCGCTTGGCTCAATGCCAGGGCTTTGGCCAAACCGACGATCGCGGCGATGTTTTCCGTGCCGGAACGCAGCCCCCACTCCTGACCGCCGCCGTAGATGAGCGGTTCGGGGCGCAGGCCGGTGCGAACGTACAGCACGCCGACGCCTTTCGGACCGTAGATCTTCGAGCCGTTCAGGGTCAGCAGGTCGCACCCCAGCTCGTTCACGTCGAGCGACAGCGCGCCGGCCGCCTGGCAGGCGTCGGTATGGAAGTACGGAGCCTCGGACGGCTTGCGATTGTTGGCTTTTTTCCAAGCGGCGATCGCTTGGCCGATGGCGGCGATCGGTTCAATCGTGCCGATCTCGTTATTCGCGTACATGACCGAAACCAAGAGCGTCTTGTCAGTAAGCGCGGCAATGATATTCGCCGGATCAACCAAACCGTCGCGGTCGACTTTGACGAAGAGCGCCTCGGCGCCTTCTTTTTTAACCAAATGTTCGACGGGGTTGAGAACCGCGTGATGCTCGATGGTCGTTGTAACAATTCGGTTGCCTTTTTCTTTGTATGCCCGGTAGATGCCAAGGATTGCCAAATTGTCGGCCTCTGTTCCGCCGGAAGTAAAGATGAGTTCGCTGGCGCGGCAATGCAGGATTTTGGCGATGTCGTCGCGCGCATCGTCGAGCGCCTGCTTGGCGCGGCGACCGGTAATGTGCAGCGAGGACGGATTGCCGAAATCCCCTTCCAAGTACGGCAACATTGCCGCCTTGACCCTGGGGTCGAGCGGCGCGGTGGCGGCGTGGTCGAGATATATTTCCGGAGACTCGGGCATACTATAATAATTGAAGAGCCTATCACATTATCATTAATATCTGGTATCATCAAGGTGGCAAAACCCTCATATATATATGAATAAACTGCTCCCCAAAATTATTTTTTACGCCCTCATCGTCGGCGTCGCGATCGCCGGCACGCTGCTCTATATAAAAACCCAGCCGCCACCAACGGCGCCAAATATGAGCCCGTCTCCGGCGGCGTCAACTTGCATCATCACGATCGACGGACAAAAATACGACGTTGAATCGCTGCGCAACACCCACACCGGCGGCGACATCTTTCAATGCGGCACGGATATGAGCGCGACCTTCCACGGACAGCATGGCGACAACTTGCAGATGATCCAACGCTACCTCGTTAAATAATATGTCACCCAAGCGACCGGCGATCTACATTATTTTCTTGTCCGCGACGCTGACCATCCTGCTTTGGCTTTTATCCAAACCGACGCTGGCCGCGGTCTTGGCCTCGCCCTTCATCTCGCTCGGCCAGCTGGCCGCGCTCCTCGGGACGCTCCTTTTCGCCGTCTCCTTCATCCTGGCATCGCGAACGTATTTGATCGAAGAAGCCTGCGGCGGATTGGATCGCGCTTACCGCCTCCATCACCAGACCGGCTCGTGGTCGGGTGGCCTGCTGGCGATCCACGGCCTGGCGGTCGCGATCGGCTACGGCCTCGGCGGCGCCCCGATCTATTCGCTCCTGACCGGCAATGTCATTTTCATCGCCGGCGAGATCGGTTTGCTAACGATGGCCGGGATCGTCGTCACGATCATCTATTTTAAGATCCCCTACAAGTATTTCACGCTGATCCAAAAATTCTTCGCCATCCCCTTCGCCTTTGGCATCTATCATTTGCTTTTTATCACGAGCGACATTTCCCGCTACCAGCCGCTGCGCATCTTCATCATCGTCACGGTCGCGCTAGGCGCGATCGCGTGGATCTATCGCGAATTGTTCTACCGCTTCATGGCGCCGCAAGCCGCGTACGCGGTCAAAGCGGTCAACGACAAAGGCGCGGGCATCGTCGAAATAACTTTGTCGCCCAAAAAGGCGCGCCTTGCTTTCCAGCCGGGACAATTCGCCTATTTCTCGTTTCATTCAAAGAGCGTTTCCGCCGAAGCGCACCCTTTCTCCTTCAGCTCGGCGCCCAACGACAGTGAACTGCGTTTTGCGGCAAAAAACGTCGGCGATTTCACCAAGGACCTTGCCAAACTTGCGGTCGGCGACGAGGTCACCGTCTTCGGTCCGTACGGAAAATTCTTTTCGGAACTTGATCCCAATATGGAAAGCATTTTCATCGCCGGCGGGATCGGCGTCACCCCTTTCATGTCCGCCTTTCGCGGCCGAGCCGTGAACGGCAAAAACGATTTTTTCTGCTCAACGCACAGCACCGATGACTGCGTTTACAGCAATGAATTGACGATGCTCGCCGCCGTGCCCAACGCCTTCAAACTGCATTTGCACGAAAGCGACCGGCGCGGGCATTTGACCGCCGACATCGTGGAAAAACGCGCCGGCGGCCTCAAGAACAAGAAGATATTCATCTGCGGCCCCGAAGGCATGATGAACGCTTTGAAAAAACAATTGCTGGCAAAACACGTTCGGCCCGAAAATATCATTTTCGAGCAATTCAATTATTGACCGATCGCCGCGCGGATCTTCTTTTCAAAAACTTCGAGGGAAAAATTCTTGGCTTGCGCCTCGCAGGCGGCGCGCATGGCGGCGGCCCGCGCCGGGGTGAGCACGCGCACGGCGTTAACCAGTTCATTGATCGGCGCGGCCGCGCTGATGAGCGTCCCCGTCTCCCCGGGGATGATCGTTTCTTTAAGGCCGCCTTCATCAACCCCGATGCACGGCTTGCCGGCGGCCATGCCTTCGAGCGGCGTCATGCCCAAGTCCTCGTTCATCGGAAGATAGATGCCGGCGATGCAACGGCCGACCAAATCGTAAAGCTTTTCATTATCGACCCAGCCGAGCACGGAGATGTTCGGCGCGCCTTCGGCCAGCTTGCGGATGGCGGCCTCGCGCTCGCCGCCCGAGGCGACGATCAATTTCTTGTCCGGCATTTCCCGGAAAGCCCAAACAATGCGCTCGACGCGCTTAAGTTCGTCGAGGCGCGCCCACGACAGGTAGTAATCTCCTTGTTCGATGAAGCGGTATTTGTCCGTTTGAATGGGCGGATAAATTACTTGCGATTCGGTGTGGCAATAATACTGCAGCCGCCCGCGGACGTTTTCGGAATTGGCGATGACGACCTTCATGCGGCCAAGCCCCAGCCGATAGAGGCCGCGGATGAGGTATTTGCCGATATCGTAATAAAAAAATCTTTTTAAGAACGACGGCTCCATGCCGCGCCGGAACGACAGCAGGTCGTAAACATAGCGCACCGGGCTGTGGCAATAAAGGATCGTCTTTTTTCCATGCAACGGGCGCAAAGCGGCGGCCAAGCAATTATTGCCGGAGAAGATCAGCGTGTCGTATTCGCGGATCAGTTTCCGCGTCTTCCACCAAAAATTCCATTGCGAGCGGAAATACCGAAAAACCATCGCCTTGGGTTCGCCCTTATCAAGAACCGTCAGTTTGTGCGGCACATCGCTTTGCGAGAACGTCTCATCCGTCCAAAATTCCGTCACCAAGTCGGCGCCGAGCATTTTGCACATGTCCAAAACCATCCGTTCGGCCCCGCCGCGGAATTGGAAACGATCGTGGATGATGAGAATGCGCATAAGGTTTGAAGCACTTTATCAGGTAAGGATAAATAAATGAAGCGCTTTTCACGAGGTGGCACCTCGTGAAAAGCGGGGTTTTATGATCCGCCGGCCAGGATGGCGCCGACCACGACCAGGGCGGCGGCGAGCGATTTTTGGAGCAGGATCGTTTTTGAAATATTCTCGCGGCCGAACCTGGGAAAGAATATGGTGATCGCGATCCCGAAAATAAACACCATGAGCGGCGTCGTCGAAGTCACGGCTTGCACCAGCGCGAGCGGCGCCAGAACGAGCGCATAACGGGCGGCCAGGCTGCCGCCGAGGTTCACCAATTCGTTAACGGCGTTCATCGTCAGCATGACCTTGGGGTTGGTCTTGATCAACTTCATGAAGATCCGCCGCTCGGAAGAAAAAGACAGGATCCCCGCCCCGAACAGCGCCTCGCCGACATAGGTCCAAAAGGTCGCGGGCCAGAAGAGCTCGGGAACGGCGAAATATTTGAAAATGAGCGAGCTGGCGGCAAAACAAACGATCGCCGCCGTCATCATCATGGTGGCGCGTTTCCTGAATTTTATTTTTCCGCCGCCAAAACGGAACGAAGCGATGAAAACGCCGGCGACGACCATCGCGCCGCCCAACAGCTGGCCGATCGCCAGGCGCTCGCCCAGAACGAAGAAAGCCAGAACAAAAGCAAGAATCGGACCGGCCGGCGACAGCAAGCCGACGATCGATGCCTCTTCCGTCTGCAGGGCGTAAAGATAAAAAGTCATGCCGCCCATGAAGAGCAGCCCGGAAGCGATCATCACGCCGATGGCGAACGGCGCAAAATTGAACACGCCGGGAACAAAGATGACAATGAACGGCAGGAGCAGCAAACCGATGATCGCCGTAAAGACCATGGAGACGGCGAGGCTGCCATGCTTAAAATATTTTTCCAGCAAAAACTTGTCGATATGCATCGACGCCGCCCAGGCCAACGGTCCGGAGAACGCGTAAAACAGCCACATATTCAATCAGCTTAGCATATTATCCTTGTTAAAAAAATTCCGCCCTGGCCCGAAAGGCTGGACGGAACGATCGGACGGAGCGACCGCTGACTAGATGAACTTTCGTTCCTGCAGAACCGTTTCGAGCGCTTTGAGGTCGGGCGAAATTACCCCGCCCATCCGCCTGATCCAGTGTTCGACCTGCAGATTGATCCGCGAGCCGATATTGTCGCCGGCCAAACGGAAATCGTTGCGGTATCCTTCGATCGGCTTGTTGATGCCGGCGGCGAACCCGATTTCGCTGGCCGTGCCGCTGTCGACATCGGGGCCGTCCAGCAGACCGAGCACCAGATGGCTGGTCTGGATGCCGCGTTCGTTATTCTCGCCGATGATCTTGTTGGCTGCCTCCCAAGCGCGCCGCTGTTCCGGCCCTTCCGGCGAAAACATCGCCGTCTTGATGATGGCCGGCGCGGTCAGTTTCCATGGATCAACGACTTCGAACCCGCACCGTTCGACCAATGGAACCAGAACGTTGTAGTACCAATACTGCCCGGCTTCGGAAAAACCCAGCGGACTGGCGATATAAATCCGTGGCTTCATGGCTATCTCCTTTTTCTCATGAAAGCGCTTGCTGCTTTCGGCGGTATCTTACACGGCCGGCCGATAAAATCAAAAACGGCTTTTGGCGCGATTGACGGACTTTGTATATTCGATAAACAGGGCTATGATGATATATCGCTTTTGCGAATTTAATGCCAAACCTATGAAAAATCTGATTGAATCGCTTAATTGGCGCTATGCCACGAAAAAATACGACCCGGCGAAAAAATTGACCGGTGAACAACTGGCGACGCTGTTGGAAGCGGTGCGCTTGGCGCCCACCTCCTTCGGCCTCCAGCCGTTTCGCGTCATCATCGTTGACGCGCCCGACCTTCGCACCAAGCTGCGCGCGGCGGGCTACGGCCAATCGCCGATCACCGACGCTTCGCACTTTTTGGTCTTCGCCGCCAAAACCGATCTGGGCATCAAGACGGTCGACGAATTCATCGGTCTCACGGCGGCCGTTCGCAACCAGCCCAACGATACTTTCAACGAATATCACAAAATGATCCTGGGGTCGATCGCCAACAATTCACCGGAGCAAAATACCGCTTGGGCGGCGCGCCAGGCCTACATCGCGTTGGGCACGCTTTTGACCGCGGCCGCGATGAATGAGATCGACGCCACGCCGATGGAAGGCTTTGATCGCAAAGGATTCGATGATGTCTTGGGCTTAGAAAAACTTAATCTGACCACCGCCGTCGCCGTCGCCGTCGGCTTCCGCGCCGCCGACGACGAATACGCCAAATTGAAAAAAGTGCGCTTCCCGAAAGAAAAATTCTTTATCGAAATGAAATAACAGGAAACGAAAAGAGCGATCAAATGATCGCTCTTTTTAATTGCTTTGATTGCGGGGCGCGGCATTATCCGGTGGACATGGCGCATGAACTGTTGTAAATTCATTTTTCGGAGGTGCCTTAATGAACAAAAAGACCTTGGCAACACTGCTCCTGCTGCTGGCCGTGATCGCGCTGGCCGGCCTCGGACTGCTCGGCGCCGTGCTCTACTACGCCGCTTGGACGTTCATCGTGATCGTGGTTATCTTCATCGCGCTCGGCATCGTCATTCCGTCGCCCGTTACCGAGGACGACGTCTATGACGCGCTGTCGCTGACCGTTTGGAAAACGGCGCAAGAGATAGAAGTTGAGATCAAGCGTGAGTCGGGCAAGCCCGAAAAGTTGCCGCTCACCAATTTCATCAGGCTGCATCTCGACACGCTGGAAAGAGAGCGCTTTGCCGAAAGCCGCGACCGGATCATTGATGCCGAGCGCCTGGCCCGGCGCGGCGGGTATGGCGAACGCGAATTCCGGCGCGCCAGCCGCGGCGGACGCAAGCGCAAGGCCCGCGCCTGGACCTGGAAAGTGAGACAACTCATTCCGCAACATGCGATGCAATAGCGTCGCCTTCGGTCCGACCAAAGTCGGGCCTTTTTTATTCCCTGAGCATATTCGCGCGACGGAGCACCCCGACCATTGACAAATGGCAATAAAACAAGTATGGTAAGCGGTTCCTGTCTTTAAATCGGCATCGAACTTTGAAAAAGGAGAACCATGGAATTCGCACTTTCGTCGACCAGCATTCTAAAGGCCAACGGCGTTCAGGCCGCCTTGGACATTCTTCACTACGGACCGCTCGATCACACGACCGAATCCGATTCGGGCGTGCCACCGCAGCCCAAAGAAGACGAGATCGAAACCGGCGCACGAAATCGCGCCCTGGCCGCGCATCGAAAGTTTCCCAACGCCTTTGCCATCGGGATCGAGAACGGCCTGCGCCGCACGCCGTTCAATACCGTCGACGTGGCCGTGGTCGTCGTGATCGCCCCGGATGGCAGCGAATCGGTCGCCGAGTCCGAGGCCGTGGTCTTTCCGGCCCACATCGTCGACGAAGCGCGCCGCCGCGGTTTTGACAAGGTCACGGCTGGACAAGTTCTCGCCGAGAACGTCGGTTCGCGCCATGACGACCCGCATCTCTATCTGACCGGCGGAAGGAAATCGCGTTCGGTCTTCATCACCGAGGCGGTAATCAAGGCCTTGGCCAAGTGGGCGGAAAAACCTACAGGCCAAACCGAGACCTACCGCATTGTGATTGGCAACGTCTTTCGCGACCTGCCGATCCGTGAAGTGGCGCCCGGCGTTCGCGTCGCGCTCTTCAACTTGCTGGGCGACTGGGAATTGACCGAAGCGATCGGCGCCGAGCTGGTCAAGTTGATTCCCAAAGGAACGCAGGCCTTGCTCATGCCCGACGGCAAGGCGCTTGCGCTCCTCCACGTGATGGGACGGATCGCCAACCTGCCGACCTTCGTCGCCAGAAAGGAGCTCAAGCCCTACATGGCGGCGCCGGCTTTGAAGGTCCGCTTCCGAAGCATCACGACCGACAAGATCCAACACCTGTTCCTCGGCCGCGATGACGCCGACCGCATCAGCGGTCTCAAAGTCGCGATCGTCGACGATGTCGTCTCGACCGGCGGCACGCTGATCGCGGTGCGCCAGCTTCTCGCGCTAGCGCACGCCGAAGAAGGCGCCGTCATGGCCGCCTACACCGAAGGCGGGACGCGCCCCGACGTCATCGCTCTCGGCAATCTGCCGCTCTTCCCAACAAAATAACGCCTCGTTTCGCCCGTTCACGCTTTGTGAACGGGCGTTTTTTAATCCTTAAAGGCGTTTATTCTCTCTATTGACATAAAACGATCCATGAGGTAAAAAACGAAATCCGCCAGTTTTGGGAAAAATTCCAAAGCGGACCGATAATCGGCCCTTGAAAATCCGCAACAACGAACGAAAGGACAGGAAATGGAGACGCTATTTGCATGGCAGAATTTGATTTTCAACATCCCGCTCATGATCGGCATTCTGCTCGCGCTCGGGCTGGCCCTAGGGTTCGGCCATGAGGCCGAACATGACCTGAGCCATGACATTCAGCACGACGTGCACCATGATACCGACGGAAACCACGAACATGAACAGGGCGCGCTCAATCGCGCCTTCATGCTCTTCGGGGTTGGTAAAATCCCGATCACCGTCCTCCTTATGATCGCGGCCCTCATTTTCGGCGTGACCGGCACGGTCGCTAACCGGCTGCTCGCGCCAATTCTCCGCTTTCCGGCCGCCTACGGATGGATCTCGCTGATCGCCTCCTTCGTCGCGATGACCTTCCTCACCGGGAAGATCGCCAAGCTGTTCCATCGCGTCGTTCCGACGCTTGAAACGAGCGCTCTCTCCAAGAGAGCGATCATCGGCTGCACCGGAACCCTGGTCGTCGCGGCCAGCGCCACATCCGGCGTGATCCAAGTCTACGACAAGCAACGCGACCTGAAGCAGGTCGATTGCCGGACCGACGGAGAGGAGCTGCCGCGCGGCAGCGAAGCCATCATCATCGACTACAGGGAAGGAGACGACACGTACCTGATCGAAGCTTACAATCACAACCAGTAGAGATACCAACAACGTTACGGAAAGAAAAGGAGAACCAATGGGCGCTGTCATATTGATCATCTTCGGGCTCGTGATGCTGATCGGGCCAGTCGCGGCCAACGCCGCCAACCACTCGCTCGGCGCTTTGCCGACAACCATCCTCATGGTGTGCGGCATCGCCGTCACCGTCGTCGCCAGCATCATCCTCACGATCACCAAGCTGTACAAGAAAACGACGGCCTCCGAGGCATTCGTCCGCACCGGCATGGGCGGCATCAAGGTCATCATGGATGGCGGATGCCTAGTCGTGCCGGTCATCCATCAGGTCGTGTCCATCTCGCTCAAGACCCTGCGCTTGCCGGTCGGACGCGAGGGTAAGGACGCTCTCATCACCAAAGACAAGCTGCGTGCCGACGTCCAGGCCGAATTCTTCGTCCGCGTCATGCCCGACAGCGACAGCATTCAGGCAGCGGCTCGTTCGTTCGGCGGCGTGATGGAATACGCCCGCGACAACGGCCGCAACGGATTGGGAAAATCGCCGGTGGAGACGCTGGTCGAGGACAAGCTCATCTCCGCTTTGCGGACGGTGGCCGCGACCAAGACGCTCGAGGAGCTCAACTCCGAACGCGATGCCTTTGTCAAAGAAGTCACCGGCATCGTTTCCCCGGACCTGAAGCACAACGGGCTCACGCTCGAAGTGGCGACCATCTCCAAGCTCGACCAGACCGAAAAATCGCAGCTGCGCGCCGACAACATCTTCGACGCGCAGGGATTGGCGACGATCGCCGCCATCGTCCAGAAGAAGAAGACCGAGGTCAACACGCTGGAAAAGGAAGGCGATCAGGCCCGTGCTTCCCAAGATGTCGCAACGCGCAAAGCCATCCTCTTGCTCGATCAAGAGAGGGCCACGGCGGAACAAGGGCAAGCGGCGCAAATCGCCATCATCACCGCCCAGAAACGCCAAGAGGCCGAACAGAAGAGGCTCGAGACCGAACAAGCAATCGCGATCAAGGGCGTCGAGAAAGACAAGGCGACGCAGGTCGCGGAACAGCAGAAGCTGGAAGCGATCGAAGTCGCGACTCGTGAAAAGCTGTCCGCCATTGCCGAGGCCGAGGCCAAGAAGGCCAGGTCGGTTCAGACGCAAGCCGAGGCCGAGGCCAAGGCCGAGAAAGCCCGCCAAGACGTTACGACCGTGACGGTCGTGGCCGAGGCCGATCGTGAACAGCAAAAACAGGTCATCGCCGCCAAAGGCGCGGCTGATTCCCAGTACGTCACCAAGCAGCGCGCTGCCGATGCCGAAGCCTACACCCTCAAGGCCAACGCCGAGGGTCGCAAAGCCGCATCCGAAGCCGATGCCTTGGCCATCACGACCAAAGCCGACGCCGATTCCTCCGCCGCGAAAAAACGCGCCGAAGGTCTCCAGGCCGAGCAGATGGTGCCGATCACGGTCAAGAAGGCCGAGGTCGACGTCGAACAACGCCGGGTCGAAGTGCTCCAGAACGAGCTCGAGGCCCGCGAAAAACACGGCTCCGCGGCACAGGAATTCGAGCTTGCCAAGCTGCGTGTCAGCAAGGAAGCTGAGGTCCGGATCGAGTCGGCCAGAGCCACCGCGACGCTGGTCAGCAAGATCACCGGCACGGTCGTCGGCACGCACGAAGACGTCGCCAACTTGCTCGGCGCACTCAAGAACGGCATGGGCATTGCCAACAACGCCGAGGGTTTCCTCGACGCGGCCGGCCCGCAGACACAGGCTGCGGCCATGACTGCTCTCAGCACGCTCACCGGTCTGGTCCAAGGCCTGTCGCAGCGCCTCGGGGGAACCGCGGTTCCGCCCGCCAGCGACAAGCCTGTCGGCTAACCGACGGAACGATCGCTTTCAACAGCCCCACACCACACTTGGTGCGGGGCTTTTTTATTGCCGGATAGCCTTGACAAAACGTTGAATTTCGGCTAAGTTTGCGGCAGCAAAACCTTCTTTACAACTCGCAAGGAGAACCACATGGACACATGCGGCCAACATGCCGGCGGACGCACGACGCTCATTGTCACGCTCGCCGCCGCCGGCGCCCACCATTTCGGCAAACAGGACGATCCGCCGGTCGCTCGCGCGATCATGGAAACGCTGAAACGCGAACGACCCGGACGCTACGACCTGCTCACCGTGCCCGACGACGCCGCCGGCAACGATCCGACGCAAGCCAAGATGTTGGCGGAACACATTATCTCCGCCGCCAAGCGCCACGGCATCAGGCGCGTGATCGTCGCACTCGCCAAATCAGCGCAGCATCTGGCCGACGAACTAGCAAAGTTAGTCGACATTCCGGACACGGTCTTTCTGGCCGTCGATCTGGGACGCTTCGGCTGCTACAACCTGCCGCTTCCCGAGCACCTGACCGTCGCCTGCATGGACTGGCGCATGCATGGCGCCGACGGCGGCCTGCTTGCGGCGCTCGAACGCGCGTACGGCCCGGGCGCCTATTCGCTCCTCACCATGGCCGGCGGCGCCAAATGGGCCGCCGATCCGAGCAGCCCACGCGGCGCGTATCTCATCGACTATCTCGCGCGAGCCGTCCACGACTCGACGCCGCTCACCCAAGTCCACCTCACGATCCACATGGATTGCGGCGGCTACGGCGGCGACGAAGCCTTCCGCTCTTTCGACGAGCAGCTCGACCGACTGACTGCCGACTTGCGCGCATCGCATGCCAACGTGGAACGCGCGATCGCCAAAGCGCGCTGGGGCGCCCGGGTCACCGCCGGCATCGTCGAACTGCGCGACGGCCGCGTTTCCCGCATCATCAAGATCTAACCGACCGCAACCGAACCGACCGACGCCGAGCCCAGCTCGGCGTTTTTCTTTTTTTCCGCGGCGATAATGATCATCCGTTTTACTTAAAGGTCCGATCGGACTTTTAAGTAAACACAAAACCCCGCCGGGCGGGCGGGGTTTTGTCAAAATTATTTTTTCGCTTTCTTCGTTTTCGGAACAGCGGATGATTTCTTGGCCGTTGCTGCACGCGGTTTTTTGGGCGAAGCGGCTTTTTTACCTTTGCCCCTGAGGTGCTTGAGCAACTGTTCCGTTTTAATGGTCGCGATCCCCACCACCTTGTCGCCGCCGCCGTAATAAACGTA
>JAHFIF010000001.1:0-14677 GCA_023246535.1 bacterium | reverse complement strand
CAAGGGAAGACGACGTTCGGCACGATCCCATTCCGCTCGTACGGCGTTTCCGGCTCAAAGATGGGATACTCGGTGCGCGCCAACACTTTGCTCGGGTCGTTCAGGTCCAGAAGCGCGGCGCGAACATGGTAGTGGCTGTCGTCGCGCTTGGAAATTCCGTGGTAAAGGACCAGCCAGCCGTCCGGCGTTTCAATGGGCGGCGGGCCGATGCCGATTTTGCGGCTGTCCCACATGCTTTCGCGCGGCTCCATGAGCACGCGTCCTTCGACCCACTTTTCACCCTGGAATTCCTTCAGGTCGTCGACCGTATCGAGCCAAATGCTATGCCCGATGCGGTGGAGAATGGCGTATTTGCCGTTGATCTTCCGGGGAAAAATTCCCGCATCCTTGTCGTCGATCCCGGGCGGCGAAATAAGGACCGGCTTGGCCCAATCCCACTTATGCGCGACCAGGTCATTAAGAGCGATCGAAGTCAGCGCGATCCGCGGCACATCGACGCCGTTATAAGCGGTATAGCACATGTAAACGCGGTCATCGATAATCGTGAGCCGCGCGTCTTCGCAGCCCGAACCGACGCCCTCATGCTTTTTCTTTTCAAAATCTTCGCGCGCGGCATAAACCGGTTCCGGCAGCCGTTCGTCGATATGCTTGCCGTCGACGCTTGAGGCATAGCCGATCGTCGAAGTGTCGTCGTCGGAAAGGGCGCGGTAAAAAATATGCGTCTTGCCGCCGGCGTAGATGGCGCCCGGATTAAACGCGCCTTTCGCCTCCCAGCCGTGGCTGCGGTCCGGTTCGATGACGGGGTTTTCTTTGACGCGGTTCAGCTTGGTCGCCGTCGCGTCGAGTTCGTCCATGAGGTCGGCGAGCTTGCAGGTGGCCAAGCAGCAGGTCGTATCGGCGGCGCCGTAATAAATGTTCAAAATGCCTTTCTCGACGAACGCGCCAGTCGGGAAAACAATGTTCGGGACGCGGCCGTACAATTCGTATTCCTCGCTCGGCACCATGAACGGCCGATCGGTGCGCGAAATGATCTTGCGCGGATCATCAAGATCCAAAAGCGCGGCTTCGATCCCGAAAATGCGCGTCCCGTGGAAATAATTGCGGATGTAGGAATAGATGATGAGCCAGCCGCGATCGGTCTTAATGGGCGGCGCGCCCAATTCAATATGGTCGTTCTCGTTGCGCTGGAGCGGGACGATGTGCGCGTCGAGCTCCGAATACCACTCGTCCCAGTAGGCCGGCGTCCAAATGTCCTTTTCCTCGTCAAAAAGAGCGAGACCGATGCGCGACGGCGGGCGGTCGGTGTTGGCGGTCAAAAGCGCCGCCATCTTGCCCTTGATCCGGTGCGGGAAAAGCGCCATGGCTTTGGCATTAAAGGTCGTGACCTCGTACTTTTCCAAGCACCGCAGGTCTTTGCCGACGGCGAGCGCGACCTTGATCCCCTCGGGGACGAACGGGAATTTGGAAAGCGCCGTGTAAAAGATGTAATAACGCCCCTCGAAAAAAGTGGCGCGCGGGTCCTCGCAGCCAAAACGCTCCCAGTCGTGCTGCGGCACGATCAGCTGTTCGCGATCGGTAAAACGCGACCCGTCGGCGGAAACGGCATGCCCGATCGACGAGATGCGCATTTCCACATCGTTCACTTTCTCCGGCGACGACTCGGCGCGATAAAACAGATCGATCTTTTTGCCACTGTGCACGGCGCAGCCGTTAAAGGCCGCCTCGGCCTCCCAGCGGTTCTCGCGGTTGGGCCAGACGATGGGATTATTTTTTGATCTTTTGATCATGGTCATATGCATCGCGTTTAGGTTTTGCCAAACCTTTTACTTTAGGCGTGCCGGCGGACATGAGTTCCTGAAGGAAATGCTCGAGGTTGGCCACCGCGACGCAGGAGACGGAATCCGCGCCGCCGTAATAAACGAACAGCTCTTCGCCGATCACGACCGCGCCGCAGGAGTAGACGACGCCCGATTTAAAGCCTTCGTTCTCATAGCAAGCGTCGGGTTCGAGCACCGGCGCCTTGCTGCGGTAGAGAACCTTTGACGGGTCGTTGATGTCCAAAAGCAGCGCGCCTAATTTGTAACGATCCATGTCCTTTTCATCCATGGCGTGGTAGAGCACCAGCCAGCCGTACTTCGTTTTAATCGGCGGCGGCCCGGCCCCGCGGACCCAGGTGTCCCAAGCGTTCTTCCGCTTAACCTTCTTGTACTCGAGATGGATGACCTTCTCCCCCTTTTTCAATTCGTCGAGCGTGTCGAAATAATCGATAAGAACGTTCGGCGCAATATTGTGAATGAGGGCGAATTTACCGTTGATCCGTTCGGGAAACAGCGACCAATTCTTGTGAATTTCCCCGGGCGGCGAAATAAGCACCGGCTTGTCCCAGTTCCAGCGCTTGTTCAAAAAATCATCGAGCGAGATTGACGACAGGGCGATGCGGATGGAACCCCAGCCGTCAAAGGCCGTGTAGAGCAAATACACGATATCGTCGATGCACGTCAGGCGCGGGTCTTCGCAACCGCCGCTCCAGCCGCCGCCGGAGCTCACCGCCGCCGGCGCGCCGGTGCGATCCGGCTCGCTCTTGCTGCAAGAAACAAACATCGGGTCGGCCAGCCGTTCGTGGATGTGCTTGCCGTCGAAGCTCGAGGCGTAGCCCAGCACCGACACGTCGTCGCGACCGATGGCGCGGTAGACCAAATGCACCTTGCCGTCGGCATAGATCGCCGCCGGATTAAAGGTCGCTTGCGATTCCCAATGATTGGGCTCGTGCGGTTTGAGGATGGGATTGGAAATGGCCCGCTTCAGCTGGTGCGGAGCCTCGATTTTTTCCGCCGGCGCCGGTTCGGCAATTTTCAGGCCGTCCGCGGCCAGAATTTTTTTCTTGCGCAGCAAAAGACGCTTCGGTCTTTTGACGAAGACTTTTTTTGTTTTTTTAACAGCCTTTGGATCGGCTGGCGGCGGATCCGTTGCAACGTGTTTTCCAAACAACAACTCGCAAAGATCTGGAAAATGCTTGCGCCAAAAACTCTTCCCTCCGTTTTTTGCATCACTGTTTTTTGAAACAGGAGAATGCATATCCTTTAGTTATAAAGATATCGGTCTTATATTATACACCGTTTCGCGCCATCGGGCGACTGGTCAAAGGACAACAAAAAACACTTATTTTTGCGATATTATTGCCGTTAGCCAATATCCAGCCGTTGAATTGACTTTTTGCACAGTTATCTAACCGTCGATCCTATCCCCTGAGCATGGCAGCCAACCTTGAAGCCTTTTTCGCGTTGCGTGAAACGGTTAGTTTTGACCGGCCGCGCGAACCGACAACTCTTTCAAGTTCCGCTTGCGCTGTTGGCGTCCATTCGGCCGTCGTCTTGAAAATGGCATCGATCTGTTTTTCGATCGTTTCGTCCAAATATACTTCGATCAAAAAATCGCCAATGATGTTGAGGTAGTAATTTTTCTTATTGAAGAGCGGCGCGTTAAGCACCCGATAACCGACGTGCAAGTCGGCAAATTCCTTGGCCAGCGCCCGGTCAAGAACTGTGTTGTTGCCGATCGTCATGAAATACGCGCGGCCGCGCCCAATGATCGTTTTCACCGTTTCCCGTTCGTTGTCGCGGCGCGCGAGCATGAACCATTCGTGCGGATTATAAAGATAAATGGACTGATCGGCGGGGACAGTGTTGTTAAGAATGGTATAAACGTGCGACCAATATGCGTCGGTCTGCACGGGGTCGCGGAAAAAATACTGCACCCTCTCCCCCTCTTCCAAATTCAAAAAACCATTATCGCGCGCGCCGGCCGTCGCATAGTTTTGTTGCGCAATGGAAAAATACTCGATCATCCGCTCAAGCCAGACGCTGCTTAAGGAAGCAAAGCCGCTATGGACGACGACTTTTTCTTCGGCACGCAGCGAACGCAGCGCGGCATAAACGCCTTGCTTGGTCGTGCCCGGTCGTTTTTGGCCGATAACGCCAACCAACCGGCTCATTTTCTTGGCACCGGTCTTGAGTTCGTCCAAGATCAAATCTTCTAAATTTAGCCGTTTGCCCGTTTTCATGATTTAAGGATATCAGATTTAAAGGAAAAAGTAAACAAATTCTTTACTTTATGCCTATTTTTTGGCTTAAAGTGTTGACAAAGTAATATTTTCATGCTAGAGTGCTTGGTCATGATCGAAATCCGATCAGACAATCTCCAAACAGTACGTTGAAAAAGGAACCACACCATGTCGCGATTCAAATTCGGTCTGAAACTCTGTCTTGGATTGGGTATTGCTTGGACGATGTTCGGAATCGTCTTGGTCAAAATCCTGCCCAGCGACACAACGCATCCGCTTGCGACGCCGACCAACTACGAGGCGCATTACAGCGACCGCGGCCTGCCTCTCATGGTTTGCGAGTACCTCGAGTCGCACGGGGTCGTTAATCATGACCGCTTTGCCAACTGCCAACCGGTTCGCATGATCAAACGATTCGAAACCCAACCAATGGCGGCGCCCGGACAAAAACTCAGTTACGTTCCCATGAACAACCCGGAAACCGGCCTGCAGAACGGAGCCGACGATGCGAAATGAAATGACCAACCGAAAAATACGACGGATCATGACCTTTGACAATGCCATGTTGGCCATTCTGCTTTCGTTCACTGCCTCTTTGGTCATCATCGCGGTTGCCTATGGTTATGTTCCCCGCCTCGACCCTCCGCCCGTCATTTACCCGACCGTCTTTCGACGGGTTTGGATGGAGTGTGAATTCGCCCGACCCAAAAAATCGACGGAGCCGACGGAATACGTTAACTGCCGGACGATCGAGGCGCAGTACAAGACCGCCGACGCATTTTAAGTCGAAAGCAGCTTTGTCCATTTCGGAATTCAACCAAGCAAAGGAGTCAGCACCATGCCTTGTCCAAGCAACTCTAACTTTTCCGCGATCGTCTATGGATCGGTTTTGCTCGTCGTGATCGCCTTATCGATCCATGAAAGCTGCCATCCGCGCATCGATCCTCTTTCCGTTTGCCATGTCAACGCGCCAAATGGACGCGCCCATGCCGATCCAAGCACGGAGGCGCGCTGCGGCTGGATAACCAAGGACGAATTGCTTCCGGCGCGTCCATCCGACACAGTGGCGTCTGACCGAGCAAATTCTGCCGATCCGCTAAAATTCGTTTGCAAGAATCTGCAAGCTCGTCAGAAAGTAAGATTGGTCGACCTCTTGGGAAGCATGAAGGCTTCATGCCAAAGGGTCGAGGCCGAATTCGCCTACCCGCCGGTCGCCGGACACGACATGCCCGCCATCCGCTATCGCCTGGTTAACGAACCGTCTTCGAGCGACAAGTCCGATTAACAACCGCTCGCCACCCCACAACCGCTCCGACCTCCTTCGGCGCGGTTTTTCTTTTTGGTACACTTTTGCTCGGCCGAGCAAAAGTGTACCCGGTCAACAGCCGTTATTTTTTAAATTTTTCATAAACGTCCAGGTGGACGTTTATGAAAAATGGATTTGCGTTGAATTAAAAAACGCCGAGTCGGACTCGGCGTTAAGGGTGTGGGGCGGCGCAGTCATTGCTCGACAGAATCGCCGTGCATGGTTTTGAAGTTGCTCAGCGCGTTCCAAAGGGCGCAGGTGGCCGCGAGCTTGGCGGCCCGAAAGGGGCGATCAAGACCTTTTGGCATTTGCTTCAACTCGGCCAGCGCTTCAAGAAAAAAACGAGCGTTGCCGGCGTACGATTGCTGTTCGATTTCATCAAGAGTAAGCACGTAGGCGGCGTCATCGCGTTGGGCGAATGCCTCGCCGCGCGTGACGGTGTCGGTCACGATTTTCTCGAACTCCGGCTCTTCCATTTCGAGAAAGCTTCGAAAGAGCGCATCGGCGGTAATAGTTAACCCGGCGTACATGACATTTTCCTCCCGTCGTTTTGGCGATTTGTCCAACGCGAACATTAGCATAACAAAATAACCTGGCAAGACCGGCATTAAAAAAGCCCCGGTCGGCGGCCGACCGGGGCGAAGGACGATTATTACTATTCTCGATTGAGCGCGCTGACGATCGCTTTGATCGAAGCCAGTTCAATGTTCGTATCAACGCCCGCACCCCAACGAACGCGGCCGTCGGGGAACTTGAGCGCAATATAGGCGATCGCCGTGGCGTCGGCACCGTTCCCTAACGCGTGCTCGGATTGCTCGACGACTTCCGTCTCGACCAAGCCTTTGGTCTTTAATGCCCGAATGAACGCATCAATCGGACCGTTTCCCTCCCCCGCCAGTTCATGCGTTACTCCGTCGACGAACAAGGCGGCGCGACACCGGCAACGCCCCGCTTCGTCGGTCGAACAAAAGTCGATCAAACGATAACGGTCGGCGCGTTCAACATATTCTTTCCAAAGCATCGCCTTGAGCTCGGCGGCGCCCACTTCCCGTCCGAGCGCGTCAATTGCCCTCCCGGCGACCGTTCCAAATTCGCGCTGCATTTGTTTGGGCAAGTGAATTCCGCATTCCCGTTCGAGCAAATAGGCAATGCCGCCTTTCCCCGACTGGCCGTTCACGCGGATCACTTCGTCGTAGCGGCGGCCGATGTCGTGCGGATCCATGACCAAGTATGGAACTTCCCATGGCGTTTCCGCGCGGCGCGCCGCCAATCCTTTGCGAATGGCGTCTTGGTGCGATCCGGAGAAGGCGGTGAAAACAAATTCTCCGCTATACGGCTGGCGCGGCGGCACGGTCATGCCCGTGCAGCGTTCATAGACGTCGCGCAGCTTTTCCAGGTCGCCTAATTCCAGGCCGGGATCGATCCCTTGCGTGTACATATTGAGCGCCACGGTCACGATGTCGAGGTTCCCGGTCCGCTCGCCATTGCCGAAGAGCGTGCCTTCGACCCGGTCGGCGCCGGCCAAGAGTCCCAGTTCGGTGGCCGCAACCCCGGTGCCGCGATCGTTGTGCGTATGCAAACTGATGAAAACCGAATTGCGGCGCGTCAGGTGCCGGCCAAACCACTCGACCTGGTCGGCGTAAACGTTCGGCGTCGCCACCTCCACCGTTTCCGGCAAATTGACGATCATCCGGCGCGCCGGCGTCGGTTGCCAAACGTCCATGACCGCTTCAACGACCTCGAGGGCGAATTCCACTTCGGTCGCGGAAAAACTTTCCGGCGAATATTCCAGCGTCACGTCGGTACCCGTAAGACCGGCCGCATATTGCCTGACCCATTCCGCGCCGCGCACCGCCATTTGCACAATCGCCGGTTTGTCCAGGCCGAAAACCAGGCGGCGCTGGGCGGGCGAAGTCGAATTGTACAAATGAATGATCGCTTGCTTGGCGCCCATGAGCGACTGCGCCGTGCGCGCGATCAGGTCTTCCCGTGCCTGAACCAAGACTTGGACAGTCACGTTGTCGGGGATCAAATTCTCCTCGACCAAACGGCGGACAAAGGCGAATTCCGTCGGCGAGGCCGAGGGAAAACCGACCTCGATCTGTTTGAAGCCGCAGGCGACGAGCGCTTGGAACATCTCCAGTTTTTGCTCGACGGTCATCGGCACGGTGAGCGCCTGGTTGCCGTCGCGCAGATCGACGCTGCACCAAATTGGCGCCTGTTCGATCGTGCGATTCGGCCACGCGCGATCGCGCAAATCAACGGACGGAAACGGCTGGTACTTGCTGCCCGGTTTCATCGGTCTCTCCTTGTTAAAGAACGCTTTTCATTCTGCACCCGCAAAATAAAACCAGCTCCTCGGGTGAAGAGCTGGCTTGCATTCATCTATGTTTCTTAGCTAGACACGAGCAAGATCTCCACCCTGGGTAAGGAGGCTAAGAAGCGCCAAAAGGTTTTTGCAGGATGCGATCATACGTTTACGTTAACCTCTTTGTTCGCCAGTGTCAATATTTGCGATATGAAAAAACCGGGCCGCGAAGCGGTCCGGTTCGAATCGTTGAGCGAGCGCGCGGCGCGCCTAGCGCTTTGCCAGGCGCAGCTTCTCCAGCCGGATGGTCGTTTTGATCAAGGCCTGTTCGGCCCTGGTCAATTCGGTCCAGGCGCAACTGACGGCGGCGCGCTGCTTTTTGATGCATTCGCGCAAAAAGGCTTGCGCGTAGCGACGGGTGACGACATAGACCGGTCCGTCCTCCGCCCTGAGCTGCGCCGGGTGCAAGGAGAATTCCTTGTGGTACTCTTGGCCGTCGGAGAGAAACCTGATCCTGAAAACAGCCTTGTCCCTGTACACGCGCGAAACCTGAACGACGGTTTCGGTGACGTTTGGCTGGCCGCCCCATGGGATGCACAGAAACGCGCCGCGCTTGATCTGCTCATTCGAAGCGACCAATGTCTTGTCCCGTTCTGGTGCCATTGAATCTCGTCCTTTCTTCTAACGTGAATTCATTTGTAAAGTTGCCGACAAAAACAAGCGACCGGTTTTTATACCATTTTTTGGCGCGCTTGTCAACCCCCGGATAACAAAAAACCCGCTAAAAAGCGGGTTTTTTCCAACTTCATCATATCCTGCGATCAACCAATGCCGAGTTCCCGCGCGCGCTTGATTTGCGGCACCTCTTCAGGTTTGATGCCGACCAGGCTGTTGCCGGCGAAACTTTGGATGATCTTGATGCCTTCGAGGTCGATAGCCACGCGATCGGTCGAGGCCATGATGAGCCCCGGTTCGCGAACCGTGCCGGTCATCGGGCCGCCGGTAATGAAACACTTGCGCGCATCCATGACGATGAGGTCGGGTTTGTAAGTCGCGTTGATCTCGGCGATCTTTTCTTGCAAATGCGACGCGTGCATCGCCCAGCGTTCGCTCCGCTTTAAAATGCCGACGGCTAATTTGATGGCGCCGGTATATTGCGCCATGGAATGCGTCTTGAGGCAGGGCAAAATAAATAGTTTGTCGACCTGATCGAGCAATTCGGGCATCGACGCGGTCTTCAAGTATTTGCCATTGGGCACATCCTTCTTAACATACTTACCCTTGCTCAGATCGACGATCGTGAGCCAGGGGCGGCCATCCAATAATTTATCGCTCCCCCACTTTCTCATCACGTTGGCCGTGATAAGAAAAACCGTGCTGGCGTCGCCCACGATCACCTCGCCGGCGCCGGCTTCATGACAGAGGTCGGCAAAGAGGCCGACGAACTCGCGATCGCTTGAACCGGGGTACTGGTGCGACGTGTTCCAGTTTGGCTTGATCAAAATCTTTTCGCCGGGCTTGATGAATTTCCCCAACCCGCCCAGCCCGTCGACCGATTGCCGAATGGCTTCTTTTAAATTTTCTTTGGCTTCGATCTTGATGACTTGATTCATATATCAATACCTTACCTCGAAAATACTTATAACAAAACACCACGCTGCGGCAGGGTATTTTGTTATAAGATCGTTTATTATGGCGCGGACTTGGCGGTAAATTTAACGCCGAAAAAAGTCGATCCGCGTTTGTCATCGCTGGCAACGCCATGCCATTCGCCAATCGTCGTTACCGTGAGCGAATTATCGCTCAAGACAAACCGCCCAATCTCTTTCTTTGAGCCGTCCAACAACGTGACCGCGCCGTTCGTGCCGCCAAAATATATTTCGCCGTCGGTTACGTGTTTATGAAGCGGCACTTCCTTTTCGATCCGAATGGCGGAAAACGACGCAGCCTCAACGCCAAGTTCCTGCAGGCGCTTTAAGATGCCGGACGGCACCCGGGCAATATCCAACGCGCGAATTTCCACGCCGTTTAATACCGGATGCTTTTCAAACGCGCCGTTCCGCGCTTCGTCCAAAAACGCCCGTTCCTCGTCCGACAAAACCATTTCGCCATGATGTTTGGCCGTCTCCGCTCCGCTCGCGGCTTCTTGAGCCGCCAGCTCGCGCCAGCGCGCTTGCATTTGCGCGGTCATTTCCGGCGAGAAACCCTCCACCGCCAAACTCCTTTCGATGGCGGCTTTTTCCACGTCAACGCGATCGGGGACGTACTTTTTTCGAAACTCCTCTTGGCCGCCGCTGATTGAAGGCGGAGCCGGACGGTCCTTGGGCGGCAAAAGAGCCACGACTTGGCGCCAAGTTTCTTTTATTTCTTCGAGGTCCGCCCGAACGGGACGGAAGCGGAGTTCGGCATAGGCCTCGCTTAACGAAATGCCGGTTTCTTCACCGCGTCGCACCTCAACGCCGAGCGACCGGATGGCTTCTTCGGTTTCCGGATCGATGTCAAAATATCCGTCAATGACCTGCAACTCGCCGTTCTCGCCGCCAAAGCCGGACGATTGCGTGGCATAGCCCTTGCGGCGCATGGCAAAAACCGCGTCGCGCACCTGCGGCTCGATCATCTCGCGAAACGCGCCGGCCATTATTTCTTCTTCGGTCGGGACGGGATTGGCGCGAAGGCGCGCGCCAAGGTCGGCATCCATTTCTTCATGAGCGGTTTCGCGAAGCGCCTGAAAATTTTCGCCTTGCGCTTTGTCCGCATCGTACATCTCAATTTCGCCCGACGCGTCGGCGGCCGCGGCCTGCTGACTCTCGGCCTGTTCCTTTTCCTCGTCGTATCTTTCAATGGCGCTTAATTCATCAAACGGCATAGGTCGATTATAAAGCGATAATCTGTGAAACGACTTTTTTGTCTTTTTGCTCCGGTTCGTCAACGCCGCCTCGGGGATTCGGGATCCGATCTTCGCCGACGGCGAGCAGCTCGTCCGGCGCGTCAGGATTCCAATAGATGGTCGCCGTTTCCATCGGCAACGGTTCGACCGCCCTGGTCTTAAGCCCGGCGGCGGCAAAACCCTGAATGAGATCATCGGTCTTTTCTCGCTGACGATCTTAGATATAACCGTTGTAATGCGCGGGGTTCGGCGGAAAACCGGCCGTGCGAATGAGCGCGGCATCGCAATTGGCCAGGTCGGCGCCGGATTCGGCCAACGCCTCGACGATCGCCGCCGGCAAACGGACGCGAATGTCGTGGCCCCACCGTTCTTCGTCGTCTTGGCGCTTAAAATTTCCCCAAGCCAATTTGGTGGTCGGCGTCATGTGAAAAAGCGCGGACAGCGGTTTGCCGTCCACGGAGCGGCCGCGCACCAAGACCCCCATGCAGCCGGTCAATTCTTTGGTCATCATTTCCGCGCCGCCCAAGGCAATGCAGCCGGTGCCGGTGCGGACCGCGCGGATCAGCCCGTCTTTGGCTTCGACGTTTTCGATCTTGGCGCTGCCCGGCGCGGCTTCGGTCGATTTTTCCAAGGCCGTTCCGTCGGTCGCGACCACCTCCGGCATGAACGGGAAACGCCGCCCGCCGTTCCAATTTCTTCGGTACAAATCAGCGATCAGGGCGCGCTTTTCCGCCAAAGAAAATCGCTCTTTTAATTCGGGCCGTCGTTCATGTTCCATAGTCAGGCACTATAAACCAAAACCAAATCGAACGGTAGTACGTTTGCGGCGAAACGCCGTGTTGTGGTAATCGCCATAACAACATAAAATGCCTATATCGGATAAATCAAAACCGTTACTGATATGAAAAAACTTCTTACGCTCCTGCTCGTCATCGTTTCTTTAGGCGCAACGCCGGCCATTGCCGCCACAAAAAAGACCGTTCCCGCGGCCAAGCCGCCGGTTTGGAAAGCGATCGCTCCGGCCGGTTATTCGCCGATTGCCTGGGCCGGCGCGCCGGGCGTCGCTTCGTTCTTTAAGCCGCCGTCCGACAGCGGCGCGATCGATTTTTTGACGCGCGTGAACCTGCGCCAGAATCTGATCAATTTCATCGTTTCGCCGGACACGGCGCCGGTCGCCAAAACAATAACACCGCCGGACGCGGTTACCGGCGCAACAACCGGCGACATTGCCGCCTATCCCGACCTCTCGTTCAAAAGACTCGGCGCCGAAGCGTCAAAAGCGATCGATCCGGCGATCAAATTCATTTGGGACGCGCCCTTCTTTAACATGGGCGCCGTCATGAGCGACCTGAGCATGGCGGTAAAATACACCGCCGGCGGGAAAACGGTGGTGAGCGCCGGCACGCGCTCGGCCGCCGACATGGCCTTGCCGCGTCGCATGCTCATCGTCAACAATAAAACCGGAAAAGCGATGATCCAAGATTTTGACCAGGCGTTGTTTACCGATCCCATCCTTGGCGATCTGGCGCTCGAAGGCTTTTCCCCGACCGTCGTCAAAACCGACGGACCGACCGGCGCCGCGTCGCGCTTATTCCTGGGTATTTCCAACGACGGACAAGAGCTTTCGATCTATTGCAGCCAAGCGGCGACGGTCAAAGAAGCCAATGACGCACTTGTCTCAGCCGGCGTGGCGCCGGAGCATGTGCTGGAAGCCGACGGCGGCGGCAGCGCCGCCTGCGGCTACAATTTGCCGGGGCAGTTCTTCGTCGAACCGACGCGCACCCTGCCGCTGCTCATGGGCGCGAAAAATATTTTAAAGCGCGGCAGCATTACATCGTCCTCAGCCAACGTCCGCAGCGGCCCCGGCACCAAATATCCGATCGTCGCCAAACTCGCCAAAGGCGACGCCGTCACCGCCCTCGGCGAACTGAACGGCTGGTACCGGGTGGGCGACGGACAGTGGGTCATAAAAACTTTGATCAAATAAAAAAAGACGAGCCTGGCGTTAGGGGGCGCGGGCTCGTTTTGATTTCAGACAAGCGGCAGCTCGCGCTGCACGATCTCGTCCCATGATTCGACGCGGATAACGCCGCCGAGATGCGCCTCGAAGCGCTTGACCTCCTTTGGATTGCTCTGAAAGAGATAGCGCGTCGTGACGGCCGGCCCAAGGCAGGACAAGACTTCCAGCCGATCATCAACGAAATCGGTGATGCCGAGTTCGAGACAAATTGGCGCCTTTTCATTGCGCTTGCGGCAGAAGCGGACATGATCGGGACCGATCCCGATCAGTTCATAGAAGTCATGATACGCCAACCACCGGATGGTCTTTTCTTGAGTGTTCGGACCGCACTTCGAGACAAGAAAAACGTCCTCGTAGCGTTCGGCCTTGAGGCGGCGCAGGGCGTTGAAAACGCCAAGCGTCGCCGTCGTGTCTAAATAATTCTGTCCAAAGAACGAGGTATCGGTGTTGTCGTTCGTCTTGCTGATGATGACGCCGCCGATGTCGACGCCTAAAATTCCCCTCTTTTCCAATTGCTTTTTCCTTTTTCCTATTTTTGTTTATTGCCAAACCACAATAGCTTGGTTTCATCACAGATAACCATACGCGCGCCGGGGTGTCAATAAGAAACCCCCGTCCGCAAACGCGAACGGGGGTGAAGACGGCGAGGAACGGTTATCGGAGCCGCGGATGATCGGCCGACGCTGTCGTTGGTTCGAGGCAAAGCCAGTAAGCGACGAGCGACTTGAGATCGCGGACGCGCGCCGGCAGTTGGTGAAACGGGATGACGACCGGCACGATGGCAGCGCTTTCGTACGGGATGACGGCGGCGCGGCTGCGCAACGCATCGAGCTCGGAACGGCGCTTCTCAATCTTGACCAAGAAGAAACGCGCGCGCTCGTTGAGCAGGCCCGGCGAAAAATACAGTCTCGGGTCGGCGGGGCCGGGCAGCCGTTCGGTCAGGTCTTCCATTTCGACATGCTCGAGGTCGAGCCCGAGCCACTCCTTAAGTTCGGGCGCGGCCTTAACCTTGACGCGGAAGCCGGTCATCATGCCGGCCGGAACCTCGGGAAAGCGCTGCTGTCCGGTCGCCAGCCGCGGCTGTTCGATGAGCAGCGCATAGCGCTCGCCCTCGCATTTGATCTCGACGAAGACCACGGCCGTTTCGGCGCGCAGTTCAACGACCTGGGGGAATTCAGCCCCTTCGGTCCAAACCAAAAGACGAATGAACAGGACGTTCTCGACGCTCGGCTCGTTCCGAAAGTCGACCGTGGTGATGTCGATGTGCTTGAGCCTGAAAGCCGAGTCGATCGAGTCGAACCATTTCGCAAACATCATTGATTCGCAAGCCATGTCCTGATGGCGCTGACTAACATGGAATGGCGGCCTGACGAATCTCCTGAACAGTGCTTCGCGTTCTGGTGTCATTGTTCTCCTTTGTGGTGAAAATTGTCACGAATTTGGATTTTCAAAGACCTGCAATAATACACCATTTTTTGCAAAAAGTCAATACCCGATACCGCATCCGAACAAAAAATATCGCGGACAAAGCTGCGCCAAGGAAATAAAAAACGACCCGTCTCAGTTGAGACGGGTCGGGTGTTGAGCCGGCGGCTCAGGCGGTTTGGCTCTCGGGCAGACTCATCTCCAGGCTGGAAACGAGCGCGTTCAGCAGATAGCCGGACAGTTCGACCGGGCGAACCACGTTGTGGCGCGTGGCGTTTACGCCGATCACGAAGTGTTCGGCGCCGTTCAGCTCATGCACGTACGGACTGAAGAAGTATTCGCGCAGCCCGGGCATGGCGGATAGCAGCGTGCACGGATCATAGAGCATGAAGGTTTTGACGAATGGCCAAATGCTGCCGTCGGCCGAAACGTCGCCGCCTTCGCCGCCGCAAAACGCTTGGCAGAACCAGGCGCGGTCGCAGCGGGCGGGCAGACCGAGACGTTCGGCGCGGTCGGCGGGCAAATTGGCGCGGCGCCACAGCTCGTCGATCGCGCGGCGCTGGGCGTCGCGCAACCGTTCGCCGACCGGGTGCCCGGTAGCAGCCATGTTGTCGTAGACGGCGCGCTCCACCTTGGCCGCGGCGGCCGCGTGTCGCGACAGGACGGTGAGC